>NZ_DBHKZK010000063.1:0-79041 GCF_057314735.1 Cardiobacterium sp. | reverse complement strand
TACAGGCGGTGGAGCGGGCTTTTATTGAGTATATTATTTAGGGTGGATGGCTATACACTCAAAGTTTTACACAAGGCGCAACGCTGGAGGTGGTACGCGGCTATATAGAAAGGCGGCATAGTATGAGACTTCTTTCGGTGTATTGCTATAAGCCGCTCGCCGGTCGGCTATCACCTCCTGCAAAAAACCGCCCTATCCAAGGCGGTTTGCGGGTTTGCCGTTCAGGACACCCGTTTACGGTCACGGGAATATCAAACCATTCAATATCAAAGCATCACTTGCGCCAACAGCCAAATCCAGAGGATGCCGCTGATGCCCTGGATGGCGGTGGCGGCGGTTTGGGTGCGGTAGCCCTGGCCGACGCTCATCCGACTGAACTGGGTGACGACCCAGAAGAAGCTGTCGTTGGCGTGGGAGACGGTCATCGCGCCCGCGCCGATGGCCATCAGGCAGAGGACGCGCCCCGTTTCGCTGTCCAGCCCCATCTGGCCGAGCAGCGGCGCAACGATGCTGGAGGCGGTGACGAGGGCGACGGTGGTCGAGCCTTGCGCCGTTTTCAGCGCGGCAGCGACGATGAACGGCATGAAGATGCCGATGCCGCTGCTGCTCAGGGTGTGGCCGAGATAGTCGCTCACCGGCGTTTCTTTGAGAATCGCGCCGAAAGCACCGCCCGCGCCGGTAATCAGCAGAATCGGCGCGGAGACGGTGAGGCCGTCGCCGACGATGGCGCTGATGCGCGCGGTTTTGTCTGCGCCACGAATGAGGGTGAAGGCGAGGAAGGTGCCAATGAGCAGGGCGTTGAGCGGCGTGCCGAGGAAATTGAAGATTTGCGCGACGGTGCCGTCGCCGAAGGGATGCGTCGGGAACGCGGCGACCGAGCCGAGGCAGATGAGCAGGATGGGCGCGGCGATGGGCATGAACGCCAGCACGGGCGAGACCGGCTTGCCATAGCTGTCACGGATGGCTTTCGCGCGGGCATCATCGGCGGGGGCGGTGGCGATGCCGTCCGGCTGTTCCTGCAAAAAGCGGTTCGCCCACAGCCAGCCGGCAATAATCGGCACCACGGAAACGAGCAGGCCGACGCCAATCACCAGACCGAGCTGGTTGCCCAAATCCAGATTGCCAGCGGCGGAAATCGGCCCCGGGGTCGGCGGCACAAAGGTGTGCGTCGCGTACAGCCCGGTTGCCAGCGCGACGCTCATCGCCACCGATGACACTTTCATCCGCGCCGCCAGCGATTCTTTCAGTGAATGGAGAATGACAAAGCCGGAATCGCAAAAAACGGGAATGGAGACAATCGCGCCGACAATGCTCATCGCCAGCGTCGGGAATTTCGGGCCGATGGCTTTCACCACCGATTCCGCCATCACCAGCGCCGCACCGGTTTTCTCCAGCACCAGGCCGATAATCGTGCCGAGGACGATGACGAGGCCAATCGAGCCGAGGATATTGCCGAAGCCGCTGCCAATCGTTTTCGCAATTCCCGCCAGCGGCAGGCCGTAACAAAAGGCGGTGAGAAAACAGGCGAGCAACAGCACGAGGAAGGGGTGCCATTTCAGTTTGGCCGTCGCCAGCACAATAAAGACGATGACCAGTAATAACCACAGAACGATCATAAAGCCTCCAGTGTGAAAAACTGCGCTCATTATCCCGGCGTCTGCCGTTAAAGACAACAGAAATACACGGTAAATACCACAAAAACCCTCAGTAAATACACATTCAGGCGCGATGATAGGGGTGATGGTGGTTGATGCTCCAGGCGCGGTAGAGTGCTTCGGCGACGATGATGCGTACCAGCGGGTGCGGCAGGGTGAGGTTGCCGAGCGACCAGCTTTCGTGGGCGAGTGCTTTGATTTCCGGGGCGATGCCTTCCGGGCCGCCGATGATGAGCGCAAGGCGGCGGTGATGTTCCTGCCAGTATTGCAGCCGTGCGGCGAGGCTTTCGCTGCTGTGCGCGCGTCCGGGGATGTCCAGCATCACCCGGTAGTCGCAGCCTTGCAGCGCATTTTGGATTTGCGCCGCTTCTTTTTGTTGCGCCGCCGCCAGTTGGCTGGCACTCGCCCGTTTTTGCAGCGGGATTTCGGTGAGGCCGAGGGTGAGGTCGCCGCTCAGGCGGTCGGCGTAGTCGGCATAGCCGCGATTGACCCAGTTCGGCATTTTCTGGCCGACGGCGATGATTTCGATGTGCATGGCTATATATAAAGGATGCGGCGGCTACGGGATGGGGTAAACCGTCACTGTCGCGTCATCGGCGGCAGCGATGTGCAGCCCGGTGGCGTCGGCGGGCGGGTAGATGGCGCCGGTCATTACCGCTTCGCCGTCGTTGATGTAGATTTCCAGCGAGGAGGTGTCGGCGTAGATGCGCAAGCTGTGCAGTTGTGCGAGTGCGAGGCGGCGGATATGGCCGCCTTTGCCGGGCGCGTCTTTTTCCGGTTCGGGCAGTTCGCCGCTTTGGCTGCGGTCGAAGATGAGCGCTTCGCCGTTGTAGGTCAGTACGGTTTTGGCGGTGGCGCCGGCACGCAGGGTGAGGATGAAGGGGCGGCTTTGCGGGTTGGTGAGGTTAAGTTCGTAGTGGATGCCGTCGTGGGCGCCTGTGCCGCGCAGTTGGTCGAGCGCGGGCAATGGCCGCTGGCGCAGTTGGCCGTTCTCTATCGTCAGCACGCGCGGCAGGGTGAGGCAGTGCGCCCAGCCGTCGCGCGCGCTGGGGCAGGTGGTGTCGGGCAGTCCCATCCAGCCGATGAGCAGGCGTTCGCCGTTGGCGCCAGCCGTGCTTTGTGGCGCGTAGTAGTCAAAGCCGTGGTCGAGTTCGCGGAAGCCGTCGTGGCTGAAGCGGCAGGCGGCTTTGTCGAAGTGGCCGAGGAAGTAGCCGGACTGGTAAAGGTTGCGGCAGCGGTCGCCGTCGGCGGGCAGGCCTTGCGGGCAGCAGAGGAAGATGTCGCGCCCGTCGAGCGGGAAGTAGTCGGGGCATTCCCACATATAGCCGAAGTCGGGCAGGCCGAAGTCGATCTCGCCGCGCAGCTTCCAGTCGCGCGCGTCGGGTGAGGTGAGGTAGAGCGCGCCGCCGGTTTTGTTGGCGCGCTGTGCGCCGAGGACGATGCCGTAGCTGCCGTCGGCTTCGCGCCAGATTTTCGGGTCGCGAACGTGTTCGGTATAACCGGCAGGTGCGCCGTTGAGGAAGGGCGGTTTTTTGTGCAGGCGGTTGTGCGTGTCAAGGCGGGCGGTGAGCTGGTAGGGGATGCGCTCCCAGGCGGCGGTGCGGTGGTTGCCGGTGTAGGCGATGAGCAGACCGTCGCCGTCGGCAAGCGCACTGCCGGAGTAGGCGCCGTGGCTGTCCCAACGGCTATCCGGCGCGATGCCGATGCCGTGGTTGTGATAGTGGACGAGGTCGGCGCTGGTGAGGTGTTGCCAGTATTTGAGGCCATGTACCGGGCCGAGCGGGAACCATTGGTAGAAGAGGTGGTATTCGCGCCCATCGTGGCAGAAGCCGTTGGGGTCGTTGAGCAACCCGGCGGGCGGCTGGATGTGGTAGCGCTGCCGCCACGGGCTGGCGGCGGCCTGCGCGCAGAGGCCGTCAAAACGCGGGCGGGTGTCGGCATTGAGCGCGGTGTAGCGCGCTTCGCGGGTCCAGTTCATGCGGGTTTCTCCTGTGGTTTGTGGTTTTCGGTGTAGATGAGCAGCGCGCCCATGCGGCAGTGTTCTTCGAGGCTGGTGAGCTGGCGGCGGTTTTCTTCGTTGTCGTCAAGGTCGTAGTCAAGTTTGCCGATTTCTTCGAGGTCGGCGAGGAAGGCGCGGGCGTCGTCTTCGAGTTCGGGTTGCAACCAGTGGATGGCAACGGTGAATCCCTGCGCCCAGGCGGCCAGTGCTTCGGCGCGCGCGGCAAGGGTACCGTCTTCCGGCAACAGCAGTTGGTAGGAGAGGGCATCGGCGGCGAGCGTTTCTTCAATTTGCCGCGAGAGGCGGTCGAAGGCTTCGTGCGCGATGCTGTCAATCTCGCCTTGGGCAAAGAGGATTTCCGCCCAGCGCCCGCCCTGGTTGCAGGCAACCAGCGCGCTCAATATGCCTTGCACTTCGCTGGCACCAAACCACCATTCGCGGGTGGCAATGAGTGCGGCGAGGGCGTCGTAACGGGGTTGTGTGGTCATGCTTTTTGTCCGGCTGTTGGAAAAGATGGTAGTATAAATGAAACCGTGGTAATGGCTTGCCATTATCGTCATTTAGAGCCTAAGCAGGAATCAGCATGAAGCCAGTTCAGGAACGTTTACATATAGACGAATTAAAACGTGTTGAAAAGCAGACCAATACTTTGCTCAAGGCATGGCGCACGCTCAACCGGAATCACCGGCAATTGCAGGAAGATTATGACAAACTGAATGTCCGCCATAATCTCACCGTGCAGGAACATCAGGAAACGCTCTCCCAACGCGCCGAGGAATATCGCATCGCTTTGGAACACGCCGATACCCGTTGGCGCAATCGCTATGACGAGGATAAAGCCGCATGGGCGGCGGAAAAGGAAGCGCTGATTGTCGCCCATGCGCAGGCATTGCGCGAACAGGCGGCAGAACATCAGCGCGCCCAGGAGGATTTGCAGGCGGAGCTGGATGATGCCAACCGCCGCAAACAGGCAATGATTGACCGTATTCGCGGGGTAGAACAATGAGCAAGCAACAAATGAAAGTCACCTTGCAGATTCTGGAAAATACCTATCCGCTGATGTGCGAGCCGCATGAGCGTAATCTGCTGATTGAAGCGGCGGAGCAATTAAACGCATCGCTCTCGGATATGCGGCGCGACAATCCGAAAGTGCCGATAGACCGCCTGATTGTCCTGTCCGCGCTACAAATGACCTTTGACCTGTTGCAGGAGCGGCAAACGATTGCGCGCGAAGTGAGCATGGTCAATCAGGTCAGCGAACGCCTGCTCAGTACATTAAGCCAGGCGATTGCCGAAGAAAATCTGGGCGACAGTTAATGCGTCCTGCCATCCCCGCGCTGCGGGGATTTTTTTAACGAGAGGTGTGTCATGAAAACCCTGTTTATCCTTCCCGCATTATTATTGACCCTGAATGCGCAGGCAGAAACTGCCGCGCCCGCTGCGAATAATGCCGCCTATTCGCAAAAAATAGAGCAAGTCTTTCATGGCGAAACGCTGAACCGCAATATCCAGCTTTATCGCAAAGGCGAATTAAGCGAATGGAATCGGGAAAAGGCAGCAGGTGGTACCGGCGCATTGCTCGGCGAATTTGCCTATACCCGCAAACAGACCGATGACCACGATGCCTTTCGTGAAATCGGCTGGATGACTTTGCCACCCGGTGCATCCATCGGTTTGCACAAGCACGAGAATAACGAAGACGTCTATATCATTATCTCCGGCAAGGGTATTTTTACCGACAGCAACGGCAAAGAAAGCGAAGTCCAGGCGGGCGACATTACCATTGCCCGGCCAGGACAAAGTCATGCACTCAAAAATGCGGGCGATGAGCCGCTCGTATTTCTCGATTTAATTGCGCAGACCGCCAGCGCGCCCCCTGCGACAGATGAGAAGGCAAAGCAATAAGCGCGGATTTTTGCTAGGATAGCGGCCGCTTTCGCGTCGGGGTTGAACGCGGCGGCGCTTCCATCCACTTAATCTCAAAGGAGAACGGCATGAGCCACTATCTATTCACATCCGAGTCGGTATCCGAAGGGCATCCCGACAAAATCGCCGACCAAATTTCCGATGCGGTGCTGGACGCCATCATCGCCCAGGACAAACACGCGCGTGTCGCCTGCGAAACCCTGATTAAAACCGGCATGGTCGTGCTTGCCGGGGAAGTCACCACCTCCGCCTGGGTTGATTTGGAAGACCTGGTACGCAAAACCGTGGTCGAAATCGGCTACAACAGCTCCGACATCGGCTTTGACGGCTCCACCTGCGGCGTCTTCAACGCCATCGGCAAACAATCCTCCGACATCGCGCAAGGAGTAGACCGCGAAGAAAAACGCAAACAGGGCGCGGGCGACCAGGGGCTGATGTTCGGCTACGCCTGCGACGAGACCCCGACGCTGATGCCCGCCCCCATCATGTACGCGCACCGCCTCGTCGAGCGGCAGGCGCAGGTGCGTCGCGACGGCGTGCTGCCGTGGCTGCGTCCGGACGCCAAATCACAGGTGACGTTCCGCTATGAAGATGACAAAATCACCGGCATTGACGCCGTTGTCCTCTCCACCCAGCACGACCCGGACATCTCGCAGAAGGATTTGCAGGAAGCGGTGCGCGAGCTGATTATCGACAAGGTGCTGCCCGCCGAATGGATTGACCGCAACACCAAATTCCACATCAACCCCACCGGCAAATTCGTCATCGGCGGCCCGGTCGGCGACTGCGGTCTCACCGGGCGCAAAATCATCGTCGATACCTACGGCGGCTCGGCGCACCACGGCGGCGGCGCGTTTTCCGGCAAGGACCCGTCCAAAGTGGACCGCAGTGCCGCCTACGCCGGACGCTACGTCGCCAAAAACATCGTTGCCGCCGGACTCGCCAAGCGCTGCGAAATCCAGGTGTCTTACGCCATCGGCGTCGCCGACCCGACCTCGGTCATGGTCAATACCTTCGGCACCGGCACCATTCCCGACGAAGAAATCGTCAAGCGCGTGCTGTCCGTCTTTGACCTCACCCCTTACGGCATCATCGAAATGCTCGACCTCATCCGCCCGATTTACCGCCAAACCGCCGCCTATGGCCACTTTGGCCGCGAATTGCCGGACTTCACCTGGGAAAAAACCGACCGCGCCGCCGTGCTAAAGGGCTGATTGTTCCAGCGTGCAAAAAACCGCCGGAGGATAAACCTTCGGCGGTTTTTTTGTTCAAGGAATATGGGTCAGCTGCCGCCACGTCCGGCGGTGGTGCACATGATTTCGGCTTCGCAGACGAGGGTGCCGTCAACGCGCGCTTCGGCGGTGAACGACCAGATGCCACGGCGGGAGCGGATGATTTTGATGTCCAGATGGAGCTGGTCGCCGGGGACGACGGTGCGGCGAAAGCGTGCCTTGTCGATGCCGACGAAGAAGTAGATGCCGTCTTCTTCGGGTTCGTCCGGCAGCCCCAGTTCGCGTCGCCCGCTTTTGACGCCGAGGATGCCTGCCGCCTGTGCCATTGCTTCGATAACCAGCACGCCGGGCATGACCGCTTTGCCGGGGAAGTGGCCCTGGAAGAAGGGTTCGTTGGCGGTGACGTTTTTGATGGCCTTGATGTGGCTGCCGATTTCGACTTCGGTAATGCGGTCAATCAGCAAGAAGGGGTAGCGGTGCGGCAGGTAGCGGCGGATTTCTTCGATGTCCATGGCAGTGGTGCTGGGGTTCATGGTTTTTCCTTGGCGAGCAGTTTGAGGGTGGCAAAGAATTTTTTCCATTGGCGCGCGGGCATGGCGGGGATGCCGGAGGAGTACACGCCGGGCGCGGTCACGCTTTTGCTGATGGAGCTGTGGCCGGTGAATTGGGCGCCGTCGCAGATGGTGATATGGCCGGTGAAGACGCAGGCGCCGCCGACGACGCAGTATTTGCCGAAGGTGACGGAGCCGGCGATGACGGCGGAGCCGGCGATGACGGTGTGGTCGCCGATGACGACGTTGTGACCAATCTGGATGTGGTTGTCGAGTTTGACGCCGTTGCCAATCACGGTGTCGCGTACCGCGCCCCGATCGATGGTGGTGCAGGCGCCGATTTCGACGTCATCACCGATATGGACACCGCCCAGTTGGGCGACGGGCAGCCATTGGCCGTTTTCAAAGTTGTTGCCGAAGCCGCGTTCGCCGATGACGGCGTTGGCGAGTATTTGCACGCGCGCGCCGGTGGTGGTGCCTGCGAGCAGGCGCGCGCCTGCGCCGATGTGGCTGTCTGCGCCGATGCGCACGCCGGGGGCGATGTAGGCGAGCGGTTCGATGCGGCAACCGTCGCCGATGTCGGCGCCCGCGCCGATGACGGCACCCGCGCCAATGGCAACGTTTGTGCCAATGGTTGCGGTGGGGTCAATGTGCGCCTGTGGCGAGATGGCGGGCGGTGGCAGCGGCGGGGCAAAGCTGGCGGCGAGTTCGCGCCAGGCGCGTTTGACGTCGGCGACGATGATTTGCGCGGCGCGGGTGTCGGGTGCGGCTTCCGGGACGAGGACAGCGGATAGTGTGGTGTCGGCGAGGTATTTGCGGTAATGATTTTCGGCGAGGAAGCCGATTTCGCCGGGTTGGCCGTCTTGCAGGGTGCCCGCGCCGTGGATGGGGATGGCGGGGTCGCCGATGAGGGTGCCGCCGAGGCGGGCGGCGATGTCGCCGGTGGTCTGGCTCATGGTTTTTCTGCCTTGCGCTGTAAGCGGGTGATGACTTGTTGACTGAGGTCGGCGCGTTCGCTGACGTAGAAGACGCCGATGTCGTTCAGGATGATGTCGTAGTTGGCTTCTTTGGCGAGGCTGATGATTTCGTCGCCAATCATTTTTTGCAGTTTCGCCATTTCTTCGTTGCGGCGGACGTTGATGTTGTCGCGGTAGTCGCTGTCGCGGCGGGCGACGTCGCGCCGTTTGTTGATGACTTGGCGTTCGTAGTCGTTGTAGTTGTCGCCGTGTTGCAGGGTTTCGAGCTGGCGCTCCATGCTGCGCAGTTCGCTTTGCGCTTGTAGCAGCGCGTCGCGTTCGACGCCAAATTCGCGTTCGAGCCGTTCGTTGATTTCTTCGCGTTGTGGCGCAGCGGCCATGATGCGGCGGAAGTTGACGAAGCCGATGCGCAGGTCGGCCGGATCCACGGCGGCGGTTTTGTCGGCAGCGGACGGGGTCGCAGGTGCCGGGCTGACGGTGGTGTCGTCCAGGGTCGCGGTGGCGGGCGGTTCGGGGATGGTGAGGGCGGGGTCTGCCGCGTTGTTTTGTGCGTGCAGGGGGAGGGCGATGGCGAGGAGGAGGGCGAGAGGTTTGCGGTTCATGGTGCGGGTTTCCGCGTGGTTTTAGCGGGGCTTGTTGCTGGTGGGCGCTTTGTCATCGGTGGTTTGCGGGCTAACCCCACCCCAGCCCTCCCCCACAGGGGGAGGGGCAGTTCTGCTGGATGTTAGAAGCCCATGCCAAAGCTGAACTGGAAGGCTTCGGTTTTGTCGCCGCTTTTTTTGTTGAGCGGGACGCCGTAGCTGAGGTTGAGCGGGCCGATGGGCGACATCCATTGCAGGAAGAGGCCGGTGGAGTAGCGGAATTCGCCCGCGTCAAAGTCGCCCACCTTGTTGTAAACGTTGCCGAAGTCGAGGAAGGTACCGACGCGGACGTTGTTGGATTTCTCGCTGGTTTTCCACGGGGTCATGATTTCGATGCCGCCGGTGGTGCGGAAGTCGCCGCCGCTGTTGTCGCCGTTTTTGTATTTGGGGCCGAGCGAGCCGTATTCGTAACCGCGCAGGGTGTTGAGGCCGCCGGCGTAGTAGTGGCGGTAAAACGGCAGGCCGTCGGTTTTGCCGTAGCCGCCGCCGTAGCTGATGTCGCCGCGCAGGCCGACGAGCAGGGTGTTGTCGCTGTTGAGCGGGAAGTAGGTGCGGTTGCGGTAGCCGAGTTTGTAGTAGGTATCGCCGCTGCCGGGCAGGGTGGCTTCGCCGCTGATGCGGTTCAGGCTGCCTTTGGTCGGCAGGTAGGTGTTGTCCTGGGTGTCTTTGCTCCAGGAGAGGGTGACGACGCCTTCGTTGTAGCGGCGACCGTTTTTGTTGAGGTAGTCGGTGATTTCGGAGGCGACGTCTTTGCCGGTGTTGATTTTGAGGTTGCGGAAACCGCCGCCGAAGTAGATGTTTTGGTATTCGGTGAGCGGGTAGCCGAAGGTGACGGTGGCGTCCATGGTGTCCGCCGCCCAGTCGGAGAGGCGTTCGCGGCGGTAGTTGGTTTTGGTGTAGTCGAAGGCGTAGTTGATGCTGACGCCGTCGGCGGTGAAGTAGGGGTCGGTGAAGTTGAAGCCGTAGCTTTCTTCGGAGGAGCTTTTGCCGAAGTTGATGCCGAGGCTGTTGCCGGTGCCGAGGAAGTTGTCGTCGTTGTATTTGATGTTGAAGAGTGCGCCGCTGCTCTGGCCGTAGCCGACACCGCCTTCGATGCTGCTGGTGCTGCGTTCTTTGATTTTGTATTCGAGGTCAACCTGGTCGGGCGAGCCGGGGACGGGGTGGATTTCCTGCTCCAGCGATTCGACTTGCGGCAGGCGGCGCAGGCGTTCTTCGGAGCGGGCGACGTCCGAGCCGGAGAAGGGGCTGGCTTCTTGTTGGCGCAGTTCGCGGCGCAGTACGCGGTCGTAGGTTTTGTTGTTGCCGGTGAAGCCGATTTGGCGGACGTAGGTTTTGGTGCCGGGGGTGACGAGGATGTCGAGGTTGACTTCTCCGCTGAGTTTGTCCACGTCGGGCTCAACGTTGACTTGTGCCTGCGCGTAGCCTTCGTCGGAGAGGCGCATCCGCAGCGCGTCGGTGGTTTTGCGGATTTCACTGCGGTTGTAGCGGTCGCCGTTTTTGAAGGTGACGAGGGATTCGAGTTCGGACTGCGGCACGATGAGGTCGCCCTTGAACTGGTGTCCCTTGACGCGGTAAACCTTGCCTTCATCAACGTTGATGGTGAGGTAGATCCACTGGCGGTCGGGCGAGAGCGAGACCTGGGTCGAGGTGACTTTGAAGTCCATGAAGCCGCGATCCTGGTAGAAGGATTCGAGGCGGTCGATGTCGGCTTGCAATTTGTCGCGGTCGTACTGGTCGGATTTGGTCAGCCAGGAGTTCCAGCGCGGGGTGGAGGTGTCAAACAGGCTGAGCAGTTGGCTGTCCGGGTAGATTTTGTTGCCGACGATGTCAATGTTCTTGATGCGGCTGGAGCGGCCTTCGCTGATGTTGAGGTCAATGGCGACGCGGCCACGCGGCAGTTGTCGCACCTGCGGGTCGATTTTTACCGCGTATTTGCTGCGTGCCTGGTATTGTTGGGTTAGCTCCTGTACCAGTTGTTGCAACATCTGCGGGTTGTACGCCTGCCCTTCGGTGATGCCGGCGGCGGAGAGCGCCTTTTGCAGGTCTTCGGATTTGAGATCGCGGTTGCCCTTGAGCTTGACCTCGGCGATGACCGGAAATTCTTCCACCTG
The DNA here is from genome assembly GCF_057314735.1 of Cardiobacterium sp. Classification (NCBI taxonomy): domain Bacteria; kingdom Pseudomonadati; phylum Pseudomonadota; class Gammaproteobacteria; order Cardiobacteriales; family Cardiobacteriaceae; genus Cardiobacterium; species Cardiobacterium sp. The sequence continues at coordinate 67,949 of NZ_DBHKZK010000063.1, read as the reverse complement.
CACCACCAGCACGTTGCCTTCGCGGGCAAGGCGCACCTGCGAGAAGAGGTTGGCCTTGTACAAGGCGTCAATTGCCTGCGCGCTGTTGTTCATGTCGAAGCGGTCGCCCGGCGCTACCGGCAGATAGGTGAAGACCGTCCCGGCGGAAATCCGCTGCAAACCTTCAATACGAATATCAGAAACCTGGAACGATTCGGCGAGAGCCGAAGCAGAAAAAAACAGGACGGCGGCACAAGGGAAAACCCGCATCATCAGCGTGTTGCGCATAGAAAAAACCACATGGAAAAGAAAGGCGGCATAATAGCAAAGGGACGCGAAGACTGGCAACGCCGCGACCGTCCCGCTCCCACTCCTTACCATACCGCAATCCCATGACCCGACACCTCTGGAACCTTGCCGGAATCCTCGCCCTGCTCCTCGGCATCATCGGACTGCTGTTGCCCGTCATGCCGACCGTGCCCTTCCTCATCCTCGCCGCCTGGTGCGGGGCGCGGGGCAGTCCGCGCTTCCACCGCTGGCTCACCGAACACCGCCATTTCGGCCCCCATATCGCCGCCTGGAACGAATACCGCGCCGTGCCGCGCAGCGGCAAAATCGCCGCCAGCGCGATGCTCACCCTCTCCTTTGCCGCCCTTTTTGCCCTGTACGGCAATCGCTACCTCGTCCTTATCCTCCCCGCCGCCCTCATCGCCCTCGCTGTCATGCTCTGGGTCTGGAGCCTGCCCGATGCGTGACCCCCGCTACCGCTTCCCGCCCGCCGACAGCGCCGACGAACACGGCCTTGTCGCCCGCAGCAACTTCATCGACGCCGAAATGGCCTTTGCCGCACACAGCCAGGGCATCTTCCCGTGGTACAACCCCGGCGAACCCATCCTCTGGTGGAGTCCCGACCCGCGCGCCATCATCCCCACCGCCGCCGTGCATGCCAGCCGCTCCCTGCGCAAACTGATGCGGCGCACGAATTACCGCCTGACGCTGGACACCGCCTTCACCGCCGTCATCGACTACTGCGCCAGTTGCCACGGTGCGACCTGGATTACCGGCGAAATGCGGCAAACCTACCTCGCCCTGCACGAACAGGGGCGGGCGCACAGCTGCGAACTGTGGCAGGACGACGAACTCGTCGGCGGCCTCTACGGCGTCGCCCTCGAACGCATCTACTGCGGCGAATCCATGTTCAGCCTGCGCCCGTCCGCCTCAAAAATCGTCCTCATCCGCCTCTGCGCCTGGCTCGCCGCGCAGGGCATCGACACCCTGGACACCCAGTTCCTCACGCCGCACCTCATCAGCATGGGTGCGGTGAACATCCCGCGCCGCGACTACCTCGCGCGCCTCACCGCCAACCCGGACAAACACCGCGGACACTGGCACATCACCTGAACCCAACCGGAGAACCCTCATGGCAAAAATCCTCTGCTTCTGCGCCAGCAACAGCCAGAAATCCCTCAACCACAACCTGCTCGCCGCCACCTGCGACCTCGCCGACGGCCACGACAAAACCTACGCCGCCCTGCGCGACATTGACCTGCCGCTCTACAGCATTGATATTGAAAGCGAAGAAGGCTACCCCGAAGAAGCCCAAGCCTTCTATGAACTGGTCGAAGCGCACGACGCCGTCATCATCGCCTGCCCCGAACACAACGGCGCCATGCCCGCCGCCTTCAAAAACCTCATTGACTGGGGCAGCCGCTACGCCAACACGCAAAGCCACAAACTCTTCGGCGACAAACCGGTGCTGCTGCTCTCCACCTCACCCGGCCCGAACGGCGGCGCAAGCAACCTCGCCCTGCTCGCCCAACTGCTGCCATTCCAGGGCGCGAACATCGTCGGCCAATACAGCCGGGGCAGCTACGGCGACCACTTTGACGCCAATGGCAAGGCCGACGCCGACACCCAAACCGCGTTGCGCGAAGCGCTGAAACCGCTGTTGGCACAACTCTGAGAACGGCGAAACATCATGTACATCATCTCGCTGCACTACATCCGCCCGCTGGCCGACATCGAAGCGCACCTGCCCGCGCACATCGCCTACCTGGAGCGCTATTACGCCGCAGGCGTATTCCTCCTCTCCGGGCGCAAAGAACCGCGCGACGGCGGCATCATCATCCTGCGTGCACCAGACCGGGCGAGCGTAGAGCGCATCATCAGCGAAGACCCGTTCCACCAGCAACAACTGGCGGAATACACCATCACCCAATTCCTGCCGAGCAAAACCGCGACAGCACTGGAAAACCTGCGCGAAACCGCCTGAACCCGACTTCGGCAAAGCATCTGCACCACAAAAAAACGCGCCATCCGGCGCGTTTCTCATGCCAACCCCAATTCCCTTGCACCCCGCTCCAGCGCCAGCAGCCGCGCCTTGATATAGAGCGCAGCCGTGCCGCCGTTATAGCCGGTGAGGCCGCCGTTTTTGCCGATGACGCGATGGCAGGGGACGACCACCGACAGCGGATTGCTGCGGATGGCGCCTGCCACCGCGCGGGTGGCGTTCACATTGCCGATGGCGCGGGCGATGTCCTGATAACTGCGCGTTTCGCCACAGGGAATCGCGCGCAGCGCCTGCCAGACACGCATCTGAAACGGCGTGCCGACCAGACACAGCGGCAGGTCAAAACCGCGCCGCTTGCCGGTGAAAAACGCGGCCAGTTGCGCCGCCGTTTCCGTCAGCAGCGGCGTCGCCTGCTCCTGCAACGATGCGCCGAGCAGACGCGGCACGCGACTGTCGCTACGGTGGCCATTGCTGGCAAGCAGCCAGTCGCAGAGCACCAGCGCGCCCTGCCAGTCGCCAAGCAACAAATCGCCGGGCGGTGCAGGAAAAATTTGCGTAAAAAGAGAGTCCATAAGCAGCGATAAATTCCGTAAGAAGCAGGGACAGAATGCTAATATAGCGCGCGTTTTCAGTGCAAACGGAAGAAAAAATGCCCCCGATATCCCGCATCACCCTGATGGGCACCTCCGGCGTCGGCAAAACCACGCTGGCCACCCTGCTGCATGGCGCCGGCTGGTTTCACTACTCCGGCGACTACCGCATCGCCACCCGTTACCTGAGCGAGCCGATTAGCGACTGGCTCACCGTGCTGGCGCGGCGCGAGCCGACCCTCGCGGCGCTGTTGCGCGACGACGCCGTCAGCGTCAAGGGCAAAGTCACCATCGAACGGCTGCACATCCTCTCCGCCTTCATCGGCAAACTGGGGCGCGACGGCTACGACGCGCGCACCTTCATCGAGCGACAGCGCCTCTTCAGCGAAGCCGAACGCGCGGCGATGTACGACGTCCCCGCCTTTATCGAGCGCGCCGAACGCCTCTACGGCTACAAAGCCTTCATCAACGACGCCGGCGGCAGCATCTGCGAAATCGACGACGACGCCCTCATGCAAACACTGGCCGCGCACACCCTCTTCGTCTATATCGACACCGACGAGGCGCTCTACGCCGAGCTGGAAGCGCGCGCCATCGCCTACCCCAAACCCATCTGCTACCACGCCGCCTTCCTCCAACAAATGATCAGCGAATACAGCCTGATGAAAGGCGGCCTCACCCCTGACCGCTTCGAGTCCGACGACTTCATCCGCTTCGTCACCCCGAAAATGATGGCACACCGGCGCAAACGCTACCTGCAACTGGCCGCGCGCCACGGCGTCGTCCTCGGCGCACGCGACATCTGGCAAGTGCGCGACGCCGCCGACTTTGATGAACTGCTCAACCGCGCCCGTGCCGCGCAAAGAGGCCAATAATGCCACTCGTCGCCCACCGCGAACTCGAAACCCTCGACCGCCTGCGCGCCGAAGGACAAGAAATCCTCGACATCCGCCGCGCCAGCCAGCAGGACATCCGCGAACTGCACATCGGCCTGCTGAACATCATGCCCGACGGCGCGCTGAAAGCGACCGAGCGCCAATTCCTGCGCCTCATCGGCAACTCCAACCGCATCGCGCAGTTCTACGTCCACATCTTCACCGTCCCCGGCGTACCGCGCAGCGCCGAAAACCAGGCCTACATCGACCGCCACTACGAACACTTCGACGACCTCGCCCGCGACGGCCTCGACGCCATCATCTTCACCGGCACCAACCCGATGCACGCCGACCTCGCGCAAGAAGCCTACTGGCCGCACGTGCAGCGCGTCTTCGACTGGGCGGACAAAAACGTCACCTCCGTCCTCTGCTCCTGCCTCGCCTCGCACCTCGCGTTGCAGCACTTCTACGGCATCACGCGACAGCGCCGCGACGCCAAACTCTTTGGCGTGTACAGCCACCGCGTCCTCGACCGCAGCCACCCGATGCTCGCCAACATCAACACCCGCTTTGATATGCCGCACTCGCGCTGGAACGGCATCAGCGCCGCCCAACTCGAAGCGCACGGCCTGCCGGTACTGGTCGCGGGCGAAGAAAGTGGCGTGGCGATGGCAAGCTCGCCGGACGGCTTCCGCCAAATCTACTTCCAGGGGCACCCCGAATACGACCGCAGCAGCCTGCTCAAAGAATACCGGCGTGACCTCGGCCACTACCAGCAGGGCGTACAGCCGCAGCCGCCACAACCGCCGGAACACTACCTCACCCCCGCCGGACAACACATCCTGCGCGACTACCTCGCCTCAGGCCGCCCCATCAGCGACTTCCCCGAAGACCGCCTCGCCGAAGAAATAGAAGTCACCTGGCGCGACACCGCCAAGGCACTCTTTGCCAACTGGCTTGGCCTTGTCTATCAGCTCACCCACAAAGAACGCCACCTGCAATACATGGACGGCATCGACCCCGCCGACCCGCTGGGACGGCTGAAAAAGCGTTGAAAAATGAATCCCGCCGTGCCCCCTCCCCCTGTGGGGGAGGGGACGGGGGTGGGGTTAAACATTGCCGCCGCCGATGCCGTTCTGGAGCGGCGGGTCAAGACCCGCCCTATAGACCATGCGGCTGTAGGGGCGGTTAGCGAGGAACGAGCGTAACCGCCCGCATAACAAAATGGGCGGATACGGACACCGTCCTGACCGCCCCTACAGTTGCTACAAATTTACATACACCTTGAGCGCTCAGGTGTATGTAAACGACAAACCGCCCCGCCCGCCAAAAAAACCTCACCAAACCCACGAGAAACCCCATGACCAAAACCCTGCTCGCATCCCTCACTACCGCCCTCTTGCTCACCGCCTGCGCCAGAGGCGACACCACCGCCGCCGTCGGCTCGCACAACCTCTCCAAGGGCACCTGCACCGCCATCCACGCCGACGGCCACGAATACAAAGAAGAAATGACACAAAGCAACTGCCAAATGGTTGGTGGCAAATTCACCCCGCGCAACCGCAAAAAAATCATCTGGTTCTGAGCGCCTGTTCAACATCCCGCTGCGTGGGCCTCATGCACACTAAACCGCCCCAAGAAATCAGGAGGGAGTACTATCTGTGAGAAGATATCCCCATGAAGAAAAAAAGGCATATGGGACAAAAAAGGAGCTACTCATCACCAGACAGGGAGAAATAATCCTTTATAAACCTTACCTTATTCACCTTTCTCATCCCGTGATGAGACCCCACTGCGCTTTAAGTCGGCAAATTTTCCGTCCAGCAGATTGGTCGTGTTGTGGATGCCCAAACCGGGATGCGCTTCATTTGAAAGGCCACTTTGCCGTTGCCTTTCAGCGTTAGCGCCAGCTGCCACAACGCCTTGCCAGCCGCCGTTTTCGGGTTGCGTGTCAGGTAGCAGCTGGCGGTTTTGACCTGATGAAACTGGCACAGTTGTGCGGGAATCTCCGGGAACAGCTGCAACAATCCTTTCCACCCGTCGCAAACAATGCTCTGTATTACAACGCATTTTCCCCGCAAAGCGTTCAGCGCTTCGGCATAAAGAGCGTTGGTTTCGTGTTTGACTTCACGGACGGAAAGGACTTGCCCGCTGATGCTGTCCATCAGCACCATCACACCGAAACTGCGCCCGAAGTAAGTGGTGTCCATGATGATGTTGGCTTTGGCAGGCTGCGGGAAGGTTTCCCGGATGCGCGCCCTGCGCAGATGGCGGTAGATGGTCTTGCAGCTACAACCGTGTTGCGCGGCGAGCTGGGCGGCAGTCTGCTTGCCCGCGCTGTAGGCTGTCCAAAGTTCATCGCTTTGGTGACGCCTGCTACCGTCAAATTGCCTGCCACAGTTGCAGCATTTATAGCGTTGTTGGCTGTTGCGCCGCCCGTTCTTTTTGACCTTCTTCGAGCCACAGAAAAAGCATTTTTTGTGTTCAAAGGTTTTGACCCCGCTTAAAGCCTTGCAGCATAAGGCTTACAGCGTTTTTTATAGCGATACACCGAAAGTCTCATACTGTGCCGTCTTTCCGTATAGCCGCGTACCACCCCCAGCGTTGCGCCTTGTGTAAAACTTTGAGTGTATCGCTATAGCTCCTTTTTTGTCCTATACGCCGAATAAAATTAAACCGCCATAATTGGCGGTTTATTGTGTGGGAGCTTAGCAGCGGATGTTTTTCGCCGCTTCGGCGTTTATCGGCGGCGGTTGTTTGATTTGTAACAGCCGCTGGTTGAGCGGGGTTTCGGAGGGTTCAAAGGCGTGCTCGAAGACTTGTTCGATGCGGCTCACCGGGATGATGGTCAGCGCGTCTTTGACTTCGTCCGGGATGTCGCGCAGGTCTTTGCGGTTTTCTTCCGGGATGAGCACGGTTTTGATGTGGCTGCGCACGGCGGCAAGCAGTTTTTCTTTGAGGCCGCCAATCGCCAGCACCCGTCCGTGCAGGGTGATTTCGCCGGTCATGGCCAGATCACCCCGTACCGGGATTTTGCTGAAGGCGGATAGCAGCGCGGTTGCCATGCCGATGCCGGCGCTGGGGCCGTCTTTCGGAGTCGCGCCTTCGGGCAGGTGCATATGGATGTCGTATTCGTCGTAGCGCAGTTCGGGCAGGCTCGCTTCGAGGTAGCTGCGCACGACGGAGGAGGCGGCCTGGATGGATTCTTTCATGACGTCGCCCAACTGACCGGTGAGGTTCAGTTTGCCTTTGCCACGGAAGATGGTCGCCTCGATTTGCAGGGTTTCGCCGCCGACGGAGGTCCAGGCGAGGCCGGTAACGCAGCCGATTTTGTTGCGCAGATCGTCTTCGCTGCGGCGGTATTTGGGCACGCCGAGGAAGTCTTCGAGGTTGGTTTTGTTGATGGCGATGTTTTTGATGTCGCTGGTCAGCAGTTTGCGCACGCTTTTGCGCGCCAGTTTGCCGATTTCCCGCTCCAGGTTGCGCACGCCCGCTTCGCGGGTGTAGTCCTCGATGATGTCGGTGACAACGCCGTCTTCGAGGGCAAATTCGTCTTTGCGCAGGCCGTGTTCGCGGATTTGCCGCGGCAGGATGTAGCGCGTGGCGATTTCGCTTTTTTCGCGGCTGGTGTAGCCGGGCAGGCGGATGACTTCCATCCGGTCCAGGAGCGGCGCCGGGATATTCAGGGTGTTGGCGGTGGCGATGAAGAGGACGTTGGAGAGGTCAATGTCGGTTTCGAGGTAGTGGTCGCTGAAGGCGTTGTTCTGCGCCGGGTCGAGGACTTCGAGCAGGGCGGAGGCGGGGTCGCCGCGGTGATCCATGCCGATTTTGTCGATTTCATCCAGCAGGATGAGCGGGTTGTTGCTCCCCAGTTTGCAGAGTTTTTGTACGATTTTGCCGGGCAGCGAGCCGATGTAGGTGCGGCGGTGGCCGCGGATTTCGGCTTCGTCGTGGACGCCGCCGAGCGAGATGCGGTCGAAGTCGCGCCCGGTCGCTTCGGCAATGGATTTGCCGAGCGAGGTTTTGCCGACGCCGGGCGGGCCAACGAGGCAGATGATGGGGCCTTTGCCGTGTTTGTTGCGTTTTTGTACGGCGAGGTAGTCAAGGATGCGTTCTTTGACGTCTTCGAGGCCGTAGTGGTCGCGTTCGAGGATTTTTTCGGCGCGGGCGATGTCGTACTGGCTGCGGCGGCGCTTGGACCAGGGGTAGTCAATCATCCATTCGAGGTAGTTGCGGATGACGTTCGCTTCTGCCGACATCGGCGACATTTGTTTGAGTTTGTTCAGTTCGGACAGCGCTTTTTTTTCGGCATCGGCACTCATGCCCGCTTCTTTGACGGATTTTTCCAGTTGTTCGATGTCGTTGAGCGCATCTTCCATTTCGCCCAGTTCTTTCTGGATGGCCTTGATTTGTTCGTTGAGGTAGTACTCGCGCTGGTTGCGCTCCATTTGTTGTTTGACGCGCTTGCGGATTTTGCGGTCAAGGTCGGATTTTTCCAGTTCTTCTTCGAGGAAGATGAGGATGTGTTGCAGGCGTTCGTTGAGCGCGGTGCTGTCGAGGATGGTGATGCGCCGCTCCAGGCTGAGGTCCATGTGTGCCGCGATGGTGTCGGCGATGCGACCGGGGTTGTTGAGCTGGCGCAGGTTTTGTAGCAGGTCGTCGGCGTTTTTGTCATTTTCTTTGAGGAAGCGGGTGAATTGTTCGACGGCAGTTTTGCCCATCGCCCGCTGTTCGTCGGTGGGGACGCTGTTGTTGTTGCCGTAATCGCGGTAGCTGGCTTGCAGGTAGGGCTGGTCTTCTTGCCAGGCGGCGATTTCGATGCGGCGCAGGCCTTCGACCAGCACTTTGACGGTGCCGTCGGAGAGTTTGGTCATTTGTACGATGCGGCCAACGCTGCCGACCGGGTGCAGGTCGGCAACGCCCGGATCGCGGATGCTGGCGTCGTTTTGCGGGACGAGCAGCAGTTCTTGCTGGTTCTGGTTGGCAACGTCAAGCGCGGCGATGGATTTTTCCCGGCCAACGAAGAGCGGCACGATGACGTGCGGATAGACGACGACGTCGCGCAGGGGCAGGACGGGGAGGGTGTTTTCTTGCATCGGGTTCTTCTTCCGGTTCAGGCGGATTTTTTGTTGTGCAGTTGCGGCGTGCTGCCTTCGAGGATGGTGGCGGCAGTGACGGTCACTTTGTCAATGTCTTTCTGGTCGGGCAGGTTGAACATGGTATCGAGCAGGGTTTGTTCGACGATGGAGCGCAGGCCGCGCGCGCCGGTTTTGCGGGTGATAGCTTTTTGTGCGATGGCTTGCAGCGCGTCCGGGGTAAATTCGAGGGCGACGTCCTCAAAGCCGAAGATTTTTTCAAACTGGCGCACGATGGCGTTTTTCGGCTCGGTGAGGATGTGTACCAGCGCGTCTTCGTCGAGGGTATCGAGCAGGGCGATAATCGGCAGGCGGCCGACAAATTCGGGGATAAGGCCGAATTTGACCAGGTCTTCCGGTTCGATTTGTTGTAGCAGGCGGTTGTTGTTTTCGTCCGCCTCGGCTTTGCTGTGGACGTGAGCGCCGAAGCCGATGCCGCCCTGTTCGGTACGTTTGGCGATGAGTTTTTCCAGTCCGGCAAAGGCGCCGCCGCAGATGAAGAGGATGTTGGTGGTGTTGACGTGTATCAGTTCTTGCTGCGGGTGTTTGCGCCCGCCTTGTGGCGGCACGGCGGCAACGGTGCCTTCTACCAGTTTGAGCAGCGCCTGTTGCACGCCTTCGCCGGAGACGTCGCGGGTGATGGAGAGGTTTTCGCCCTTGCGCGCGATTTTGTCGATTTCGTCAATGTAGATGATGCCGCGTTCGGCGCGGGTGACGTCGTTGTCGCAGTTCATCAGCAGTTTTTGCACGATGGTTTCGACGTCTTCGCCCACGTAACCCGCTTCGGTCAGGGCGGTGGCGTCGGCAATGGCGAAGGGGACGTCCAGGCATTTGGCCAGTGTTTGCGCGAGCAGGGTTTTGCCGGAGCCGGTCGAGCCGATCATCAGGATGTTGCTTTTGACGATTTCGACGCCGTCGTCGGCTTTTTGTTGGTTGAGGTGCAGCCGTTTGTAGTGGTTGTACACCGCCACCGCCAGCGCTTTTTTCGCGCGGTGCTGGCCGATGATGTAGTCATCGAGGAAGGCCTTGATTTCGGAGGGGGTCGGCAGCGGTTTGCCGTCAAACAGTTCGGGTTCGCTGCCAGCAGGCGCGCCATCTTTGAGCATATCGCCGCAGAGGGTGATGCATTCGTCGCAGATGTTGATACCGTCCGGGCCGGAGATGAGGCGGCGGACCTCGGTATCGGGTTTGTGGCAGAACGAGCAGCGGTGACGTTTATCGGTCATGGGTATCTCCGGGGAATGCGGTGGGCGCGCTTCAGGATGCGCTGATGTCGGTGCGCGCGGTGGTGACGTGGTCAATCAGGCCGTAGGCGGCGGCTTCTTCGGCGGACATAAAGTTGTCGCGGTCGGTGTCGCGTTCGATTTTTTCCAGCGGCTGGCCGGTGTGTTTGGCGAGCAGTTCGTTCAGCGTCGCCTTCATTTTCAGCAGTTCGCGCGCGTGAATTTCGATGTCGGATGCCTGGCCGCCGAGGCCGCCGCTAATCAGCGGCTGGTGAATCATCACCCGGCTGTGTGGCAGGGCGAAGCGTTTGCCGTGTGCACCTGCGGTGAGCAGCATCGCCCCCATGCTCGCCGCCTGGCCAAGGCAGAGGGTGGAGACGTCCGGCTTGATGAAGTTCATGGTGTCATAGATGGACATTCCTGCGGTGACGGAGCCGCCGGGCGAGTTGATGTAGAGGTGGATATCCTGGTCGGGGTTTTCCGCTTCAAGGAAGAGCATTTGCGCGACGACGAGATTGGCGGAGGCGTCATTGACCGGGCCGACGAGGAAGATGACCCGCTCTTTCAGCAGACGGGAGTAGATGTCGTAGGAGCGTTCGCCGCGACCGGTCTGCTCGACGACCATCGGGATGAGCAGGTTGTTTTGGATTTCCATGTAGGTGTTCTCCGTTAAGGGGTTAGGACAGTTCCCGATGTGCGGGCGGCTGGCGGGATTTCAAGGGGGCGTCATTTACATACACTTGAGCGCTCAAGGTGTATGTATAACGGGTGCGGTGTGTATCAACGGATGCCGATACCGTTGCAAGGTTCGTGCCAGTTATTTTGTGATGGCACCAATAAATGAAGGGCAGCCAAGGCTGCCCCGTCGGTCGTCCAGGCGGTTAGCCACGTTGCTGGCCCAGTGCCATGACTTCCTGGAAGGTTTTGTCTTCTTCGCTGACCTGTGCCTGTTCGTACAGTTGGTCAACCAGTTGTTCTTCAAGGATGGCCGCTTCCAGGCGGCGCAGAGTCTCGCGGTCTTTTTTGTACCAGTCCACGACTTCCTGCGGATTTTCGTAGGTGGCAGCGATGGACTGGATGCGGGCATCCACGCGCGCCTGATCCAGTTCGAGCTTGCGCTCTTCCAGCAGTTTGTTGACGAGGAGGCTCATGCGGACACGGTCGCGGGCGAGTTCGCCAAAGACACGGATAGCCACTTCGCGACGCCGTTGCACGTCTTCGATTTGTTGTTCCAGTCGTGCTTCATGTGCCATGTGTTCGGCTTCCATGCGCACCAGGCTTTCGGGCACAAGCTGTTCGGCATTTTTTTCCAGCAGGGCGGTAAACATCCGGTTGCGGCGGATAGCACGCTGGGCGTTTTCCAGTTCGCGCGTCATGTTGTCGCGGATGGCCTTGCGGAAGGCGTCCTGTTCGCCGCTTTCGATGCCAAAGGCCTTGATGAAGGCTTCGTTGATTTCCGGCAGTGCCAGCGCTTCCACTTTTTTTATGGTCGCGGTGAATTGTGCGGTTTTGCCGGCGAGGTCAGCGCTGTGGTAATCGGCCGGGAAGGCGACATCGAAGGTTTTTTCTTCGCCCGCCTTGCCGCCACGGAGACCCGCTTCAAAGTCGGGCAACATTTGGCCGGTGCCGAGGATGACGGGCATATTTTCGCCGCTGCCGCCGTCAAAGGCGACGCCGTCCAGCTTGCCGACGAAATCGACGGTGACACGGTCGGTGTCTTCTGCCGCCTTGTCGGCTTCGTGGAAGGTGCCTTGCTGGCGGCGCAGGGTGAGTACCATGTTGTCCACGTCTTCGTCGCGGACTTCGCTGCGCGGCAGGGTGATGCTGATTTGTTCCAGCCCCTTGACTTCCACTTCGGGCATGATTTCAAAGATGGCGGTGTATTTGATCGGTTCGTTGGCGGCCATGCCGGAGAGCAGGGTGATTTCCGGCGAGGCTACGGGGGTGTAACCGCTTTGCTGCATGGCTTCGCGGCAGGTTTCTTCGACGATTTCGCTGAGCACGTCATGGCGGACGCTGGTACCGTATTTTTGTTTGACGACGGCAGGCGGCACTTTGCCGGGGCGGAAGCCATCAATGCGCACGCGCGGTGTGATTTCTCTGAGACGTTTTTCGACTTCCTGATCCAGTCGCGCAGACGGTAGTTCAACCGTTAATTTGTGCGAAAGACCTTCCAGTTGTTCAACGGATGATTGCATATCTATCCTCGATAAATGAAACTGCGGCGAGCCGCTCAATAATGAATGGAAACCGTGGTGCGAAAGGAGAGACTCGAACTCTCAAGGGTTGCCCCGCTGGAACCTAAATCCAGTGCGTCTACCAGTTCCGCCACTCTCGCAAAGCGGCGCATTTAAGCATAGCCCCTGGGGAAATGCAAGACGGACGGGTGTCCAAATGGCGATTGCGTCGTCGCGGCAAATATGGATAATTGCGCCGTTTCTTTTCCCCTTATAACGAGGCGTTATATCTTGATTAAAATGATGAACACGGGGGGTGCGTGGACGGATATCCGGCAAGGCATTGCCGGTTTTCGTTTGTGGCAATCGCTGGCGCGACAGGATATTCGCCTGAAGTATCGCCGCTCTACCCTGGGGCCGTTCTGGATTACGCTCAGCATGGCGGTCACGGTCTCGGCGATGGGGCCGCTTTATGGCGCGCTGTTTTCCACCGATTTGGCAGAATTTGTACCGCATTTGGCGCTCGGCCTTATTTTTTGGGCATTCATCGCCGGCTCCATCAGCGAATATGCGGAAACCTTTACCGCCAACGAGCATATTTTGAAGCAGTCCTACCTGCCGCTGTCGGCGCTGGTGATGCGCGTCTTTTATCGGCAACTGCTGATTTTGCTGCATAACCTGCTGATTTATCCGTTCGTGATGCTGTTCCTCGGTCTTGGTATCAACAGCAATATTTTCTGGCTGCTGCCCGCCTTTGTGCTGGTTTCCGTCAATATTCTTTGGCTCGGCCTCATCATCGCCATTTTCTGTACCCGCTTCCGCGACATGATGCCGGTCATTCAAAGCATTGTAACGCTGCTGTTTTTCGTCACCCCCATCATCTGGCGGCTGAACCAGTTGCCGGAAGGGCGGCTGCACATCGCGCAAATGAACCCCTTTACCTCGCTCATTACCCTCTTGCGCGACCCGGTGCTGGGCATCATGCCCGCGCCGCTGTACTGGCAGGTCGCCGCCGCCTTCGCCCTCGGCGGCACGGCGCTGGCCATGTGGGTCTTCTCGCTCACCCGCAAGAAAATCACTTACTGGTTATAAAAGATGTATATCAGGGCAGACGATGTCTGCGTGACCTTCCCCGTATTCGACGCGCACCAGCGCTCCTTCAAGAAAACCGTGTTCAAGGCGGCCGCGGGTGGCGGCCTCAGCAGCTTCCGCAAGGGTTTTGCCGAAATTGAAGCGCTGAAACACATCACCCTCGACATCCGCGAAGGCGAGCGGGTCGCGCTCATCGGCCATAACGGCTCCGGCAAAACGACGCTGTTGCGCGTCTTCGCCGGGGTCTATGCGCCGACGTGCGGTAAGATTGCCGTTGAGGGCAGCGTGACCAGTCTTTTGGATGCGATGCTCGGCATGGACGGCGAGGCGACCGGCTTTGAAAACATCCGTATGCGCGGCCTTTTTCTCGGCCTCTCGCCGAAGCAAATCGAAGCCATCACTGACGAAGTGGTGGAATTTAGCGAGCTGGGCGATTTCATCAATATGCCGGTGCGCACGTATTCGAGCGGCATGGTGCTGCGTCTCGCTTTTTCCATCTCGACCAGCATCCGCCCGGAAATCATCCTCATGGACGAATGGATGAGCGTCGGCGATGAAGCCTTCCGGCAAAAGGCCGAAGCGCGGCTGATGCGTTTCATTGAAAACGCGGGCATTCTGGTTTTTGCCACGCACGACTTCAACCTCGCCAAACGCCTGTGTAACCGCATGATATTTCTGGAGCATGGCGAACTCATCCGCGAAGAAGCGAATATCCTGGAGACTCACCCATGAAAGAAAAAATCCTCGTGGTTGGCGCCGGTTTTTCCGGCGCTGTCATTGCCCGCACCCTGGCTGAAGCTGGACACGCGGTGGACGTCATTGAAAGCCGCGAACACGTCGCCGGTAACTGCTACAGCGCCCGCGATGGCGAAACCGGGGTGATGGTGCACGTCTATGGTCCGCACATTTTCCATACCGACGACGCCGAGGTGTGGGCGCTGATGCAGCGTTTCGGCGAGATGATGCCTTATGTGAACCGCGTCAAAAGCACGGTGGACGGGCAGGTGTACTCGCTGCCGGTCAATCTGCACACCATCAACCAGTTCTTCGGCAAGGCGCTGCGTCCGGATGAAGCGCGCGCCTTCATCAGTGAGCAGGCAGACAGCAGCATTGCCGAACCGCAGAACTTTGAGGAGCAGGCGCTGAAATTCGTCGGCCGCGCGCTTTATGAGGCCTTCTTCAAGGGCTATACGCAAAAACAATGGGGCTGCGAGCCGCGCGAACTACCTGCCAGCATTCTCAAACGCCTGCCGGTGCGTTTCAACTACAACGACAACTACTTCTTCCACCAGTTTCAGGGGATGCCGAAAGACGGCTACACTCCCATCGTCGCGGCGATGCTTGACCATCCGGCGATTAACCTGCGGCTCAACACCCACTTTAACCGCGCCGACAGCGCCGCCTACGCGCACACCTTCTACACCGGTCCGCTCGATGGCTACTTTGACTACCAACTGGGGCGCCTCGGCTATCGCACCCTCGATTTCGAGCGCTTTGTGACCGATGGCGACTACCAGGGCACGGCGGTGATGAACTATGGCAACGTGGAAGTCCCCTACACCCGCATCACCGAGCACAAACACTTCGCGCCGTGGGAGACACACGAAAAAACCGTGTGTTACCGCGAATACAGCCGCGCCTGCGATGCCGACGACCTGCCGTACTACCCCATCCGCCTCACCGCCGAACAACAACTGCTTGCCGACTACGTCCGCGCCGCGCAAGCGCTGGAAAACGTTACCTTCATCGGGCGGCTCGCCACCTACCGCTACCTCGACATGGACGTCACCATCCGCGAAGCGCTCGATGCGGCACGCGGCTACCTCGCCGCCCGTGAAAGCGGCGCACAGGTGCCGGTCTTTTATTGCGACATCTGACAGATGAACATCGTTGCCGTCATCGTCACCCACAACCGCCGCCACGCGCTGCTGCAAACGCTGGCGGCGACGCTGGCACAACCGTTCGCGGGCGTGGTCGTCGTTGATAACGCCTCGACCGACGGCAGCCGCGAATGGCTGGAACAATGCGATGACCCGCGCCTGCACCTGATATTGCACGACCACAACGCCGGTGGTGCGGGCGGCTTCGCCCTCGGCATGGCGGCAGCGCTGGAACACTTTAACCCCAACTGGTTGCTCTGCTACGACGACGACGCCTTCCCCGCCGCCGACACCCTGCGCCAATTTGCCGCCGCAGACCTTGACGACTGCGACAGCGTCGCCGCCGCCGTTTACTACCCCGACGGCAGCATCTGCGAAATGAACCGTCCCAGTTACAATCCTTTCTGGCACCCGCGCAAACTGCTGCGCACCGCGCTTGGCGTCTTCACCGGACGCGCCCGCGGCGCCTTTCACGTCACCGACAGCGCCTACCAAGGCGCAGAAGCGCTGCCCATCGACAGCTCGTCGTTTGTTGGCTTCTTCGTCCGCGCCGACTGGGTGCGCCGCCTACCGCTGCCGGAACCGGGGCTGTTCATCTACGGCGACGACGTCCTCTACACCCTGAACCTGACGAAACACGGCGCGCGCCACCGCTTCCTGCCGACGGTACGCTTCATCCACGACTGCTCCACCTTCCAGACGGCGCGGCGCGGCTACCACCCGCTGTGGAAAGCCTACTTCACCTACCGCAACGGCCTGCTCATCTACCGCATGGCAGCGGGCGTGTGGTTCTACCCCGTCGCCCTGCTGAAAGCGCTCCTCTGGCTCGCCGCCGTCCGTCATTACCGCAACAAACGCCGCTACCTGCGCCTCTGGTGGCAGGCAGTGCGCGACGGCATCCGCCAAGACCTGAGCCGCGACCCCGCGACCATCCTCCAACAATACCAAGACGATGCACCTGCACCCTAAAGCCGCACGCAACGGCGTCATGCCCTACATGCACTGGCTGGCCAAATGCGCCGACGGCGTCAGCATCTACCTCGCGGGCGTCATCACCTTCTGGGCGTACTTCGGCTACCCCATCTGGCAGTGGGAACGCTACCAATGGATGACCGCACTCTCCTCGCTACTCGGCGTCCTCGTCCTGAGCGGCTGCGGCGTGTACCGCTCCTGGCGCGGCGCCTTGCGCGCCCCGCTCCTCCTGCGTCTCACCCAGGCCTTCCTCTACCTCGCCGGAATGATTGCAGGCTACCTCTACCTCACCAAAGCGGGACACCACTTCTCCCGCCTCTGGTTCGGCATCTGGCTCAGTACCGCCTTCGCCCTCTGCCTCATCAGCCGCCTCATCGCCTACTGGCTGCTCAGCCGCCTGCGCGCCGCCGGGCACAACACGCGCAGCCTCGCCCTCATCGGCAACCACGCCACCTGCCGCGAAGTCTTCCGCTCCATCCGCCGCGATCCGCTCGCCGGCTTCGTCGTGCGACAAATCCGCCTGCTCGACGCCGACGAAGCACTCTTCAACGACGTCGAAGACGTGCGCCGCTTCGACCCCGCGCGCGACGGCGAACCGCCCTGCGACGAAATCTGGATCTGCCTGCCGCTGACCGCAGGCGACACCGTCGGCGACATCCTGGACGCCCTGCGCTACAGCACCGCCAACATCCGCTACATCCCCGACCTGCGCAGCTTCCGCCTCATCAACTACCAGGGCTCGTACATCGTCGGCCACTACGCGCTCGACATCAGCATCTCGCCGATGCACGGCCGCAAACGCCTGACCAAATGGCTGGAAGACAAAATCATCGCCAGCCTCGCCCTCATCCTGCTGTCGCCGCTGCTCGCCGTCGTCGCCCTGTGGATACGCCTCCGCGCGGGCAGCCCGGTCTTCTACCGCCAGGAGCGCGTCGGCTGGAACGGCGAAGTGTTTAACATCCTCAAATTCCGTACCATGCCGACCGATAACGAACAGCGCGGCGCGACTTGGGGCGGTGCGGGCGACAAACCCACCATCCCGCTGGGCCGCCTGCTGCGCCGCCTGAGCATCGACGAACTGCCCCAATTCTGGAACGTCCTCAAAGGCGAAATGTCGGTGGTCGGCCCGCGCCCGGAGCGGCCGCAATTCGTCGCCCAGTTCCGCAACGAAATCCCCGGCTATATGCAAAAACACATGGTGAAAGCGGGCATTACCGGCTGGGCGCAAGTGAACGGCTGGCGCGGCGACACCGACCTCGAAGAACGCATCAACTACGACCTGTGGTACATCGACAACTGGTCGCTGTGGCTTGACCTGAAAATCATCTTCCTCACCGCCCTGCGCGTCTTCCATGACCGCAATGCCCAATAACCCCCGCGCCATCACCCGTAGGGCGGGTCTTGACCCACCATAACCAAACACATTGAATTTCACGGTGGGGCAAGCCCCACCCTACAACAACACGCACACAACCAACCCCTCAAACCCACAACAACAGGAGACCACACATGATCCTCGTCACCGGCGGTGCCGGCTACATCGGCTCGCACACCGTCCTCGTCCTCTTGCAGGCAGGCCATGACGTCCTCGTCCTCGACAACCTTGTTAACAGCTCCGCCGAATCCATCCGCCGCGTCGGCGCACTGGCAGGCAAAACGGCGACCTTCATCGAAGGCGACATCCGCGACCGCGCCGCGCTCGACGTCCTCTTTGCCCGCTACCCGGTCACATCCGTTATCCACTTCGCCGGACTGAAAGCCGTCGGCGAAAGCGTCGCCAAACCGCTGCCGTACTACGAAAACAACGTCGGCGGTTCCATCACCCTCTTTCAGGCAATGGCGGCGGCGGAGGTGAAGCGCATCGTCTTCAGCTCGTCGGCGACCGTTTACGGCGAAGCGGGCGGCGAACGCGAATACCGCGAAACCCTGCCGGTCGGCGTGCCGAGCAGCCCCTACGGGCAAAGCAAAGTGATGATTGAGCAAATCCTGCGCGACACCGCCCACGCCGACAGTGACTGGTCGGTGGCACTGTTGCGCTACTTCAACCCGGTCGGCGCGCACGAAAGCGGCGACATCGGCGAAGACCCGCAAGGCATCCCCAACAACCTCGTCCCCTACATCTCGCAAGTGGCCGTTGGCCGCCTCGAACGCCTCTCCATCTACGGCAACGACTACGACACCCCGGACGGCACCTGCCTGCGCGACTACATCCACGTCATGGACTTGGCGGAAGGCCACGTCAAGGCGCTGCAAGGCATCGACGGCAAAACCGGCGTCTTCACCTGGAACCTCGGCAGCGGCACGCCGCGCTCGGTGCTAGACGTACTGCACGCCTACGAAAAAGCCTGCGGCAAAAAAATCCCCTACCAATTCGCGCCGCGCCGCGCGGGCGACCTGCCCGCCTTTTGGGCAAACCCGGACAAAGCCGCCGCCGAACTCGGCTGGCGCACCACGCGCAGCCTGGACGACATGGTCGCCGACACCTGGCGCTGGCAACAAAAAAACCCGATGGGGTATCGCTAAAAAACGCCCTCCCTCCCCCACGGGGGAGAGTGTGTGAAGCGAATAGTAGAGCCCCTAAAAACGCATGAGCGCCTCAGCCTTTTTCACCCTGTTACTGCTTGCCATGGCAGGCATCGCCCTCGTCCGCGCCTGGACGAATAACGACGAACCCGCGCGCGAGGAGTACAAACGCCCCAAGCGTGGCTGCCGTTCCCTCCGTGACTGGCTGAACGACGACACCCCGGCGTGCGCGGGCGAACCTACCCCAAACAAGAGCACAATCCCGCCGTCAGACGACACTCACAAAGACAAAGCAGACATCCTCTCAGGAATCTGGGGACTGCTGGAACTCATCTTCATCTGGTGGCGATAACCCGAAAACCCATGCCCCTCCGCTACACCGACAGCCATTGCCACCTCGACTGGTTCGACGACCCGGCAGCCATCACCGCCGAAGCCCAAGCCGCAGGCGTCGCCCGCATCGTCATCGCCGCGACCACGCGCGCGCACTGGGCGGACGTCGCCCGCTGCGCTGTTCTCCCCGGGGTGTACGCCAGCTACGGCCTGCACCCGCTCTACCAGGACGGACACCAAGACGACGACCTGCACGCGCTCGAAAGCCAAATCCAAAACCTGTCGACCGTTGCCATCGGCGAATGCGGCCTCGACTTCCTGAACGGCGACAGCGCCGCACAACGCGCCACCTTCGCCGCGCAAATCGACATCGCCCGCCGCTACCAATTGCCGCTACTGCTGCACGCGCGCAAATCGCTCGACGCCGTGCTGCACCTCTTGAAACGCGGCGGCAACCCGCGCTTTATCATCCACAGCTTCACCGGCTCGGACGCCCAACTGGCGCGCATCCTCGCGCAAGGCGGCTACATCGGCATCGGCGGCACCTCGACCTACCCGCGCGCCGCCCGCCTGCAACGCCAACTGGCGACCGTCCCCGCCGGGCGCTACCTGCTCGAAACCGACGCGCCCGACCAACCGCTCTGCGGCAAACAGGGCGCGCCGAACCGTCCCGCTTATACCGCCGACGTCGCCGCCAACCTCGCCCGCCTGCGCGGCGAGCCGCTCGCCGCCATCAGCGCGCAAAGCGAAGCCAACGCCAACACCTTCTTTAACTGGTAACAAAAATGCCCACACCCCACGCCCGCAGCCAAATCCTCATCGGCGCAGACGGCATCGACCGGCTGCGCCACAAAACCGTCCTCATCGCCGGCCTCGGCGGCGTCGGCGGCTACTGCGCCGAAGCCGTCGCCCGCGCCGGTGTCGGCCACCTCATCATCCTCGACCACGACACCGTCTCGCCCTCCAACCTCAACCGCCAACTGCTGGCGCTGCACAGCACCCTTGGCGCGAAAAAAACCGACGTCATGCGCGAGCGCCTGCTGGACATCAACCCCGAGCTTGAACTCACCGTGCACGACCGCTTCCTCCATCCTAGCGAGGCCGCCGACTACCTCGCCCCGCTCGCGCCGGACATCCTCGCCGACTGCATCGACTCCATCGCCTGCAAAGCCGCGCTCGTCGCCGCCGCACAGGCGCGCGGCATCGCCGTCATCTCAGCAATGGGCGCGGGCAACCGCCTCGACCCCGGCCACGCCCGCATCCGCCCGCTCAACCAAACCAGCGGCTGCCCGCTGGCACGCGAAATGCGCCGCACCCTGAAAGCGCACGGCGCCAGCCTCAACTACCCCGTCGTTTACTCCGACGAACCGCCGCGCCAACCGCTGCCACACCAACCCGTCGGCGGCGACACCCCCGGCCGCGCCCGCGCCGTCAACGGCACCATCTCCTATATGCCGGCGCTGTTCGGCATCCTGATGGCAGGCCACATCATCCAGACCCTGCTCGCCGAGCCGACACCCGCCACAAACGCAGTATCATAACCACCCGACCAAACACCCCCCGGAAAAACCGATGAAAACCCAACTTGCCCTGCTGACCGCCCTCGCCCTGCTCCTCACCGCCTGCGACCAGCCCGCCCCCAAAAACGAAAAACCCGCCGCCGCCCAAAACGACAAAACCACCGAAACCGACAAAACCCCGCAGCCGAACGGCGGCAGCAAAGCCGACAAACCCGCCACCGACACCAAAACCGGCGACAAAGCTCCCCAGCCAAACAGCGACAACAAAAACAACACCCCCGCCGCCGACACCAAAACCGGCGACAAACCCGCCGCCAGCGACAGCAAAACCGACATCCCGGCGGACAACAAAAACCAGCCCAAAGACGAGGCGCCCGCCACCCCTGCCCCGCCGCCCACCTACAAAACCGCCGCCGAAGCCCTGCCCTACATCCAGAGCCAACTGCCCTACGACACCCAGGAAAGCAGCTTCCGCAGCGTCACCCTCGACAACGACACCTACACCTTCACCGCCGTCGTCAAAGGCGTGGAAGACGCCGCCGCCTTCCGCGCCAGTCACGACATGGAAAGCCTCGCCAGCGCCTACCGCCAGACCGTCAAGCCCTACATCTGCGACCAGGAACCGCTGAAAAACCTCGGCGAAAAGAAAAAATACCGTGGCGTCCACTTCGACTACCAGGACGAACACGGCCAAAGCATCATGCAAATCGACATCGCCGCCAGCGACTGCACGGCAACCGCAGCGGGCGACACCACCTCCGCCCAAAAATAAACACACCATGCACCCGGCGCACGAACCCGGCGCACCCATCGCCGCTTACCAACCAGACAGCCTCGACATCTACGCCCTGACCGACAACGACTGCAACGACCCCATTACCTTTGACCCCACGCGCTATGCCTGGCACAAAACCGCCCGCCTCTGCGCCTGGCATGACGGCACACAAATGCACGAAAACACCGCCGTCCTGCACTGGCACATCCCGGCAGCAGAAAGACCCCTGCCCGCCGACGAAGCAACCGCTGACGCACGTCTGGAAGCAGCGCTGGACAACCATAGCGAGGCGGAAATCACCGCAGCCGTCTCCGACCTGTTCGCCTTCATGCAAGCAGCAGCGATTAACGACACGGACAACAAACCGCAGGTACGCCATGTCGCCTTGCCAGACCCGTATCCCCTGACCGATAACACCCTCTACCGCCTGCAAGTATTGCCGCACCGTACCAAGCCGGGCGACTTCCTCCTGCTCGCCGTTGCGACAGGCGATGATGCTCCCGCCACCTTACAACAACGGCGTGACACCCTTGCCGCCCGGCCACGCAGCACCTACCACGGCAACCCGCACGACGATGGCTTTTGCGGCACCAGCTGGTGGCACAACCCGCAAGGCGAAGCGCTGACAATCTACCTCGCCGCCGACCCCAACGACCCGTACCGCCCTGCGGGTGCCGCCATAGCCACACTGAACACCCTCGATGCCATCGGCACCGCCCTCTATGCCCCCATTGCCGCCTGCGCCCATGACCACATCACACGCCACTGGGACAGACTGCGCAAGCGCTACGAATGCATCACCTGCGATGACTACGACATCCTCATCAGTGCCATCCACAAGGAAGAAGTACCGCCCGCACCCGACCGGGAAACCATCTTGCGCGACCTCGTCATCGAAGAACTGCATATTGCCGCCGATGGCAGCGCTGAAGCCGTTGGATACTGCCATCTGGTGGAATACCGCATCAGCCTCAATGCCGACGGCACCCCGCGCGCCGCCTGCGACCTCGCCTGACTGCAACCAAGAGCGCACCAAAGATTCATGGCAGATTCTGGGCGGGCGTAGGATGTGTGGCGGCGTAGCAGACACGCACGCAGGAAAAACGGGGTACGCGCGTGCGTGCCTGTGGCACACATCCTATGAGCCTATACCTTTCAAAATGCCAAAAAAATCCCCGGCCATGCCGGGGATTTTTTCGCTTTGACCATCAGCGCCAAAGATAACTGCCACCGTAATAACCGCCGAGAATACCGGCGGCGGCGCCATAAACAGTGCTTTCGGCATCGTGGCCGATGGCGTTGCCGACGCCTGCGCCCACAGCGCCGCCCCAAAGGGCGTGATTGACTTCGTTCGGCTGTCTGGCGTAGTTACTGTGGCGACTGCCGATAATGTTCTGGCCAACGCTACTTGGCCCTTCCATGCCCATGGGTGCAGGTGCCTGCGTTTGCAGCGGCACATCATTGCGCGGCGGTGCGGCGCAGGCAGCAAGCAGGAGAACGGTGGCGAGCGGGATGAAAATTTTCATGGGAGATTCCTTGTAGTCAGGGGAAAAATTGCGGCGTTTTTACCATTGGTTGGCGTAGTTGACGTGACGGCTGCTGATGATGTCCCAGCCCAGGGCACTCGGCGTTGATGGCGTACCCAACGGCGCCGGTGCTTGCGCTTGCAGCGGCACATCGTTGTTTGGCGGCGCGGTACAAGCGGCGAGCAACAGGACAGTAGCGAGCGGGATGAGGGATTTCATGGGATTCCTTGTTGTCAGGGGAAATTGAAGCCAATTTTACCGTGTTTGCTGAAGGGATTGCCGTGTTTTCACCCGGTCGCAAGGTGTGGGAAGGCAGGTGATTGCTGTCGCTATACATTTGAAAATGGCGCACCTGAGTGCAACCTGTATTTCTTCTCAGTAAAAAACAGGCGTTGCGTGCCTTGCTGGATAACAATAGATGGTTTCATGGTTTATCTCCAATATTATGTGTAAAAAATTGTTCCTTATGCAAAGCTGGACCATCGCATTTCGGAGGAAGCAAATCGCTTCCAACGGACGAAAAAAAATGGCTATGTATCCAAAGTCGGGTTGGATAATAACTAGCAAATCTTTGTGAGACTGGCTCTTCAAGAGCATCAATTATGCGGTATCCAGAAAAAAATTTTATATTACTATCATTAGGAAAGTAATTAGCAGCATGAATATCCCAACTCATAAAAGAATATTCTGGAATTCTTAGATAACGACCAAATACCCAGCTTGAATAATCTAATTTTTTTACTATCGGCGTATTGGGAAAAGGACTAAAATCTCCAGGTATACAACTTTCTTGATTAATAAAAGAAAGCTCGCCTTCTTCCTTAAGGGAGGTGAAATAAGACCAAAACTTTCCATGCACCTGCTCACAAACCTGAGCGGCAGGAATCCTGGTACCATAGGCACGGTAAATCTCCAGCTCCTTGCATTCTGCATCCACATAAATACGCTCATAAAGCAGTTTATAATCATCTCCTAACTGCTGATGCTCCAAGTAAGGTTCAGCCGCACGCACCAATGAATCTTTCTCCATGGGAGACAGCACAAATATATGAAGAAGAATAAGGAGAATACCGCCCGCAATAAATATTGCAACCAAATGCCTTATCTTCATATAAAAAATCTCCCGAAGCACTCCCACGGACACGCCTGCCCGTAAGGGCGTTTTCCAGATTCTGCTTGTGCACTGCACCAGGTAGCGCGGTAGTGGTTTTGGCGGGGTGTCATTGTTGTCCTTCCTGCTTGAATTGGCTGCTGGCAAAAATGGATAACCAGATGTGGTGCGCGCCTGCTTCAGGCGAAATTTTGGGAGTTTTTTGCTTCATGAGACCTTCATCTCACTGTGCAGTCATCAACACGGATTATCCGCTGCCCTCGGCTCCCACGCGCAGGCTGACCAGCCATGTCCGCGCAAAACGACGCTCACAGCAGGTGTGATGTGAACGCGCCCTGGTTATTCATGCCAGACGACGACATCGGCAAGTGGCGGGCGCGGGCGTTCGGTGGCGGCTGCGGCGGGGGTGCCGAGGAGGATGAAGCCGAGGATTTCATCATTGGCGGCGACGTTGAGCGCGGCCTTGACGTCGGCGTCGTGTGCCGCCCACGAGCTGAGCCAGCAGGCGGCGTAGCCGAGCGCGTTCGCGGCGATGATGAGGTTTTGGCAGACGGCACCGCCGGAGAGGATTTGTTCGATGCGCGGCACGGTGGTTTCGCGGTTGATGCGGCTCGAGATCATCACCAAGAGCGGTGCGCGGGCGACGAAGCCGGTTTTTTTCGCGGTCAGGGTTTCGTCGGCGTCCGGTTTTTTCCGCGTCCAGATGGCAAGCAGGGTGGCGACGAGGCGCTCTTGCGCGGGTTTGCGAAAGACGTCGATGCGCCACGGGTTGAGGTTGCCGTGGTCGGAAACGCGGGTGGCCGCGCGCAGGATTTGTTCCAGTTCGGCGTCGCTTGGTGCGGGCTCCTGCATTTGGTTGGGTCGCAGTGAGCTGCGGCGCAGCAGGGTGTCAAGGGTGGGGTTCATGGGGGTCTTCTCGATTTTTTGCGATTTTAGCGATAAAGCGGGATGTCTGATGGTGGGGCAAGCCCCACCCTACAGCGCGGCTAATGAAAAACGCCACTGGCGTGGCGTTTTCGTAACGGGTGGTGGTTTAGCCGGTGAAGGCGGGCAGCAGTTGCCAGATGATGGCGACCAGCGCAATCAGCAGTGCGACGGCGCCGATGACGATGGAGATGGTGGCACGGCGGTCGCTTTCGGAAAGGCGGTGTTGCAGGTGCAATACTTCTTTGCGGTGCCGTTCGATTTCGCTGTTGACGCCTGCCTTGCCGTCTTCCACCGCACGCTGGGCGCGTTCTTGTGCGACGGTGAGCTGGCGCTCAAGGGTGTCAAGGCGGCGGTTGATTTCAACGGTATCGACGTAGGTGACGGCGAGCGGGATTTGTTGTGCCGCTTGCGGTGCGGGCGGCACGGCAGCCGGGGCGACGTAGGACGGGGTAGCGACGCCAAATTCGCCGTCGTCCACAGCTGTCGGACGAGGTGCCGGGGCGGGTGGCGGTGCAACGGGTGCCGGTTTGGGCGCAGGCGCGGGGGCGGGTTGTGGTGCCGGGGCGACGCGGACGCGGTCACGCAGCGCGGAAAGGAGGTGGTCGAGACGGCTGGCGTCGGCAGGTTTGGGCAGGTAGCCGGTGGCACCGGCATCGCGCGCGCGCTGACGGGCTTCTTCGGAGATGTCGCCGGAGTACATGATGACCGGCAGGTCGTGGGTGTCGGGGTCGGCGCGCAGGCGGGCGAGTCCTTCGTAGCCATCAATATCCGGCATCATGATGTCCATGAATACGATGTCGGGCAGGGTGTGGCGCGCAATCCAGTTTTCGCCATCCACGACGCTTTCGGCTTCTGCCACTTCGATGTCGTATTTGGCCAGCAGGCGTTTCAGGGTCAGGCGAGCCAGTCGTGAATCGTCCACAATCAGTGCGGTTTTGAGCATGTTAGTTATTTCCTGTCATCCATTGTAAGGCCGCGGCATTGTAGCGTTATTCATGGTCGCATTCCATAGAATTACCAGCCGCCGCGCTCGCGCATGGACACGATTTCGTTGCCGGCGACGATGAAGTGGTC
Organism: Cardiobacterium sp.; assembly: GCF_057314735.1. Lineage (NCBI taxonomy): Bacteria > Pseudomonadati > Pseudomonadota > Gammaproteobacteria > Cardiobacteriales > Cardiobacteriaceae > Cardiobacterium > Cardiobacterium sp. The sequence continues at coordinate 41,947 of NZ_DBHKZK010000063.1, read as the reverse complement.
AAGCAGGCGAATCTCCATCAGCGCCAGCGCGTTATCAAGGTAGCGCGTGGTTTCGCGGTCTGCGCGCGACGGCGTGGCGCTGCCCGCCGGGTGGTTGTGCGCGAGGATGACGGCGGCGGCGTGATGGTGCAGCGCGCTGGCAATCAGCTGGCGCACCGGTACGGATACTTGCGCCGCCGCGCCTGCTGACAGGCGCTCAAAGGCGATGAAGCCATGTTGTTGGTTCAAAAACAGCACGCCAAACGCCTCCAGCGCCTGCCCCTTGAACTGCATCAAGAGGTAATCGCGCACGTCTGCCGCCGTTTTGAACGACCACGACGGCTGCCGCATTTCCTCGCGCATGAAGCGCCGCGCCAATTCCGTTACCGCGAGAATCTCCGCCGTCTTCGCCTTGCCGAGACCGCGCACCGCCTGCAAATCGGCGGCGCGGCTGTTGAACAGCCCGACCAGCCCGCCGCGCACCCGCAGCAGTTCGCGCGAAAACTCCAGCACATTGCTGCCCTTGCTGCCGGTGCGCAGCAAAATGGCGAGCAGCTCATAATCGGCCAGCGCCTGCGCGCCGCTGTGTAACATCCGCTCGCGCGGCATATCCGTTGAGTTTGCAACCTCATCCATTACAATGCCCCTTTTCCTTGAAGGGGGCGCATTATGGCGCAAAACATCCTCATCGGCATCAGCGGCGGCATCGCCGCCTACAAAATCCCGCAGCTCGTCCGACTCCTGAAAAAACAAGGTGATAACGTGCGCATCGTCATGAGCGAACACGCGCACGAATTCGTCACCGCCACCACCCTGCAAGCCGTTTCCGGCGAGGCGGTGCGTGATGCCCTCTTTGACCCCGCCGCCGAACAGGGCATGGGGCACATCGAACTCGCGCGCTGGGCGAACGCCTACCTCATCGCCCCGGCGAGCGCCAACACCCTCGGCAAACTGGCGCACGGCATCGCCGACAACCTCTTGACCACCCTCTACCTCGCCACTAACGCGCGCGTCCTCATCGCGCCGGCGATGAACTGCCATATGCTCGCCCATCCGGCGGTACAGGCGAACCTCGCTACCCTTGCCGCGCGACCGAACCATATCGTCATCCCCAGCGACAGCGGCGCGCAAGCCTGCGGCGACGTCGGCGCCGGACGCCTGCCCGAACCGGAAACCCTGCTGCAATACCTCAACCAGAGCGACACGCAAGACTGGCGCGGCATCCGCCTCACCGTCACCGCCGGTCCCACGCGCGAAGCCATTGACCCGGTGCGCTACCTCACGAACCACAGCAGCGGCAAAATGGGCTACGCGCTTGCTGCCGCCGCTGCCCGCCGCGGCGCGGACGTCACCCTCATCAGCGGCCCGACCGCCCTGCCCTGCCCCGCGGGCCTTACCCGCCTTGACATCAGCAGCGCCGCTGACATGCTCGCCGCATCGCTCGCCCACCCCGGCGACGTGTTCATCGCCGCTGCCGCCGTCGCCGACTACCGCGTTGCCCAGCCTGCCGCGCACAAACAAAAAAAACAGGGCGACAGCGGCCTTACCCTGCAACTGGTGCAGAACCCGGACATCGTCGCCACCATCGCCGCATTGCGCGAAAACCGCCCCTACACCGTCGGCTTTGCCGCCGAAACCGACAACGTCCTCGCCTACGCCCGCGACAAACGCGCGCGCAAAAACCTCGACCTCATCATCGCCAACGACGTCAGCCGCGACGTCTTCGGCGCCGACGACAACGCCGCCACCCTCATCGCCACCAACAGTGAAACCACCCTGCCGCGCCAGCCCAAAACCGCGCTCGCCGACACACTCCTCACCCACATCCTTGCCCATTGGAAACAAGCATGAACACCCTCGACCTGAAAATCCTCGACCCGCGCGTCGGCCAAACCATCCCGCTACCCGCCTACGCCACCCCCGGCAGCGCCGCGATGGATTTGCGCGCCGTCTTCGATGGCGAGCACTACACCGTTGAGCCCAATGCCACCGCACTCATCGGCACGGGACTCGCCATCCACCTCGCCGACCCCGGCTACTGCGCCCTCATCCTGCCCCGCTCCGGCCTTGGCCACAAACACGGCCTGGTGCTGGGCAACCTCACCGGCCTCATCGACAGCGACTACCAGGGCGAACTCAAAATATCCGTCTGGAACCGCAGCAACGCGCCCTACACCATCGCCCTTGGCGAACGCATCGCGCAACTGCTCATCCAGCCCGTCGCCCGCCCGGCGCTCAAACTGGTGGACGACTTCCCCGACAGCACGCGTGGCAGCGGCGGCTTCGGCCACACCGGCAGCCACTAGACTTTTACCCCGAATCAGCGCCGCATGGAGAGCGCGCCGATAGAAATCCGCATCACACCTGAAGAAATCACCGTGTTCAGCGTCCCCGGCCCCGACCGCTCCATCCGCACACCAAAACCATGAACCTCGACAAACAAAAAATCCTCATCACCGGCGGCACTACCGGCATCGGCGCAGCGCTTGTCGCTCAGCTCCAAAACCACGGCGCCCGCGTCATCACCTGCGCCCGCCACCTCCCCGAACAGCCGCTGCCCGGCGTCGTTTACCGTCGCTGCGACCTCGCATCCTCTGCCGAACGCGCCACCCTCATCGCCTGGATAGAAAACGAACACCCCGACATCGCCGTCCTTATCAATAACGCTGCGATGCAACACCCGCTCGATTTCATCCATGACACACAGCAGCAACTACAAACCACCCTCGCGCAAGAACTGGCGCTCAACCTCGAAGCGCCCATCGCCCTTGCTGCCGGACTGCTGCCCGTGCTCGCGCAAAACCTCTGGGGCGCCATCATCAACATCACCACCGCCCTTGCGCTCGCGCCGAAAAAAAGCGCGCCGGTGTACTGCGCCAGCAAGGCCGGGCTACACAACTTCACCCGCGCCCTGCGTTACCAGACCGAAGCTGCTGCGCCACACATCCAGGTACAAGAAATCATCCCGCCGCTCGTTGCCACCCGCATGACCGCCGGACGCGGCACCGGCAAAATGACACCAGACGCAGTCGCCACCGCTATCATCCGCGCTATTGAACGCGGTGATAGCGAACACTACATTGGCAAAACCCACCTGCTCAAATGGCTGCTGCGCCTTGCGCCCGGCGTTGCCTACCGTATTCTGAAAGACGGATAGCCAGACGTTTTACATACACCATAGTCGCTACCCTGTATGTAAATTCCGCTTTATCCCAAAACCCAAAAGGAGCCCCCATGAAACTCTACTACGCCCCGGCACCTGCGCCCTTGCCTGCTGGATCGCCCTCGAATGGGCGAACGCCGACTACGAAGTGCAGAAAGTCGATTACGCCGACCCCGCATACAAAAAAATCAACCCGCTCGGCATGGTGCCGGCGCTGGACATCGGCGGCAGCCGCGCCATGACCCAGGCGAACGCCATCCTGCAACACATCGCCGAAACCCACCCCGCCGCCCGCCTCGGCGCGGACGATGACGCGCTGGCACGGTTTGAATTTAACGAAACCATGGCGTTCCTCACCGGCGACTTCCACCCCGCCTACTGGCCGATGTTCTCCCCGGCGCGCTACACCACGGACAAAACCCCGGCCGCACACAACGCCGTGCGCGAAGCCGCCTGGCCGCGCATTGACCGCGTCATGAGCCACCTCGATGTCCTCATTGGCACAAGCGGCCACGTGTACCGCGACCGCCGCAGCGTCGCCGACGCCTACGCCTACGTCATGGCGCGCTGGTCGGTAAAAACGCCGAAACCGTACAGCGAATACCCGCACCTCGCCGCCTTCATGACACGCATGGACGCCGACGCCGCCGTCAAGCGCGTCCTCACCGCGTCCAACGCCTGACACTACTACCCGGTATAAAATTCCCCCCCCCCCAACACAAGGAAACCCCATGCACCTCCGCCACCTCGCTGCCGCCTGCGCACTCGCCCTCAGCACCGCCCACGCCGCCCCGCAAAGCTGGTTGCACCAGAACCTGCCGCCGCAAACCGCCGCCTACCTGCGCCTGCCCAACGCCTGGTTCCTCGAAAACCACGCCCTGCCCGCAAGCACCATCTACCAAAGCGACGCCTACCGCGCACAAGCGGGCGCCATCCGCAGCGCCCTCATCCAGCAACTCCTCACCCTGTTGCCGCCAGAAGCCCGCGAGCCGCTGCAAAACCTGCAACAGCACCTCGACGCCCCGCTGGAAATCGCCCTGCTACAAGACAAAAACGAACTGAACCTGCTCATCGCCGCCACCGCCCAATTCGCCGACAACCAGGCACTCCAACAAACCCTGGCGCAAACCTTCCCCGCGCCGTGGCAAGTCAGTGCCGACCGCATCAGCGCGCCGAAAAACCCGCCCATCGCCTACCGCTACGACGCTGCCAACCAGCGCCTGCTCCTCAGCACCGGCCTCGTCAAAAACCCGGCAGACAGCCTCAAATACCTCAGCGAAGACGGCGGCGACGCGCCCTTCACCGCACTACAAACCCAACTCGACCCCAAAGCCGACGGCCTCTACCTCTGGCTCGACCCGCAAAACCCGCTTATCCAGCTAAAAACCCGCGACTGGCAACCCATCCTGGCGCGTCTCGGCCTGGACCACAGCCGCCAACTCGCCCTCGCCTGGAGCGCCAGCGACGACCGCCCGCACCTACAAATCAGCCTCGTCCAGGCGGACAACGCGCCGCTCAACCTGCCAACTGCCCAGAGCGCCACCCTCGACCTGCCCTACCAGGGCGACATCGCCGCGCTAGCCGCCCTTACCCTGCCCAGCGACGCACAAATCGAAGGCATCGCACAAAGCGGCGGCAAACTCAAACAAGCCCTACAACAAACCCTCGGCATCAGCGCCGACGACCTCGCCGCCCTCGGCACCCTCTACTACCTCGCCGACGACAACGGCGCCTACCTCGTCCTGCCGCAAAGCGCGAAACCCGCGCTGGACGCCCTCCTCGGCAAACTGCAAGACCGCGGCATTCTCAACAAACGCGAAACCCTGCAAGACGGCATCGAACACCTCGCCTTCACCAGCCTCACCGCACAAGGCGCCAGCCAGGCCGCACAACAAAACCCGCAGAACGCCGCCTTCATAACCCTGATGAGCCAACTACAAAACCACTACTACCTGCGGACAGAAGGCGACTACCTCCTCATCAGCGACCTGCCGCAGCCGCTGCTCGCGCGCAAAAACCTCGCCGCCGATGCGCCGACCGTCGCCCGCTGGCTTGCCGCCGAACACATCGACCTCGGCGACAGCGCCTACGCCTACATCCAAAACCAGCGCCACCTCGGCCGCGACAGCTACTACAACGGCCTGAAGCGCCTGCAAACCTACGCCGACCTCGCCCAAACCCCGCTTGACCTCGCCGCCCTGCCCGACGCTAGCCAACTGCCCGCGAGCGGCGCCGTTGCCCTGCGCCTGCGCGGCGACGGCAAAAACCCGACGCTGACCCTAGACCTGCAAAACGGCATTGACGACCTCGCCGCACTTGCCGGCGGCGGCACCGCCACCCTCGCCACCCTCGGCATCGTCTCCGCCATTGCCCTGCCGGCCTACCAGGACTACACCATCCGCAGCCGCATCGCGCAGAACCTCCTCCCGGCGAGCGCTCTGCAACACGACCTCGCCGCCGCACTCGCAGCGGGCAAAAAAATCAACCCGAAAAACTACCCGTCTCCCGGCAAAAACATCCACGTCGAAACCAGCGGCGACATCCGCATCACCCTAGAAAACGCTGAACGCTACAACGGCGCGACCCTGACCCTGCACTACGACCGCGCGGGCAAACAATGGCAATGCCAAACCGTCATCCCGGCGCGCTACCTGCCGCCGCAATGCCGCTGACTGCCCGCGCCACCTGACGCGACCCTTTCCCCCAGCCCAAACCGAGAGGTACTCCCATGAAACTGCAACTCCTGACCGCATTGACGGCTCTGGCCCTGCTCACCGCCTGCGGTGGCGGTGGCGGCGATGACAACCCGCCTGCCGACAAACCCAACGGCAATGTCCGAACCGGCACAACCTACTTCATGCCGGATGACGGGGATGAACCTGACAATGACAGCGCCTGGCGCGATTTCGCCGGATTTACCCTGAACCGCAACGGCAATACCATCACCAAGCTACAATTTGGCAAGGGACTGACGGTCAACACCACACACATCCCCGCCGGTTTTGCCGAATTTCCGGCACAAATGACGATTGACAGCAAAAATAGCAGCGGCACCACAGAAAATGTCAACGTCCGCTCCTACCAGGGCTTCCATGCAGGCATTCTTGCCATCAACGGCGGCGTCAACAGCCTGGCGAACCGCCTCGGCATAGACGAAAGCGGCGCAGCATATATCGACCCGACCAAAACCCTGCCGGCGGCGGGCAAGGCGACCTACAATGGCCGCGCCTTTGACACCGACCCCACGCACGACGCCACCCTGCGCTACACCATCGACTTCGGCGCACGCCGTGGCGCGGGCGAAATCACCGCCTCGCGCGGACTGGGGCGCATCACCCTGCACGAAGCGCCCATCACCCGCTTCAGCGCCGAAGAAAACCAATTTGGCGCGATGCCCACCTATGGCATCGAAGGCAGCCGCACCATCGACGGCAAGCAGATGCCGGGCAGCTATACCTTGGGCATTGCCGGGCCGAACGCCGAAGAAATCGTGGGCTATGCCGATATTGACGACGACCGCTCCCTGAATTTCCACGGCAGCCGTGGCGCCATCGCGCAATAACACCGCTTTTGACAAAAATCCCGGCTGGATGCCGGGATTTTTTATGGCGGGGCAAGACACCCTACCGCCGCTTTCGCCGACCTGCGGCGGATTCCCGCCCGCAATATCCGTAGGGTGGGGCTTGCCCCACCATGAAAGCGGTTGGTGACAGCAAACGTAGGTCGGGCATTTATGCCCGACATTCGCAACCCGCATTCCGCACCACACTACAGTCGCCTGCAAAACGGTGAACCAACGCGCAAACCGCCGCTTTCGCCGATCTGCGGCGGATTCCCGCCCGCAATATCCGTAGGGTGGGGCTTGCCCCACCGTGAAAGCGGTTGGTGACAGCAAACGTAGGTCGGGCATTTATGCCCGACATTCGCAATGCCAGCATTCCGTGTGCGTGTCGGCGCCGACACACACCCGACGATTTGCCCCTACGACGATAACGGTGCAATTTTCCCGCCTGCAAACGTGGAATTGGCGATAATGCCGCCCCTTTTTCAACATCGGTCTGTTTATGAGTCATCACGATAGCTGGTCTTCCCGTCTGGGTTTCATCCTCGCTGCCGCCGGTTCTGCCATCGGCCTCGGCGCCATCTGGAAATTTCCCTATACCGCAGGCACGCACGGCGGCGCGGTGTTTTTTCTGCTGTTTATGGTTTTCACCTTTTTGGTGGGCGCGCCGGTTTTGATTTCCGAGTTCGTCATTGGCCGGCACAGCCGCCACAATGCGATTCAGGCGTTTCACCGCATCCGCCCCGGCAGCGCCTGGCCGCTGGTTGGCTGGCTCGGTGTCGTCACCTGTTTTGTGTTGTTGTCTTTTTATAGTGTCGTCGGCGGCTGGGTGGTCGCTTATATTTGGCACGGCGTGAATGGCGATTTGGCGGCGGTGACGGATTATGGCGCGTTTTTCGGCGCGATGATTGCGAACCCCGGCGAGGTGATTTTGTTCCAGGGGCTGTTCATGCTGGCGGTGGTGTATGTGGTGCAGGCCGGGGTCAGTCAGGGGATTGAGCGGGCGAACAAGTACATGATGCCCGCGCTGTTTGTGATGTTTGTCCTGCTGGCGCTGCGCTCGCTGACGTTGCCCGGCGCGTGGCAGGGCGTGCTGTTCCTGCTCAAGCCGGACTGGTCATTTTTCAATGGCGAGACGATGCTCTCCGCGCTCGGTCAGGCGTTTTTTGCGCTCAGTATCGGCGTGTCGGTGATGGTCACTTATGCCTCGTATTTGCGCGATGACTACGACTTGCTGCGCAGCGCCAACAGTATTGTCTGGATGAATATTGCGATTTCGCTGCTCGCCGGGCTGGTGATTTTTCCGGCGGTGTTCGCCCTCGGTTTTGAGCCGAATCAGGGGCCGGGGCTGATTTTTGCGATTCTCCCGGCGGTATTTGCCAAGTTGCCATTCGGCGTGCCGCTGTTTGTGGTGTTCATGGTACTGGTGCTGTTTGCGACGCTGACTTCGGCGTTTTCGATGCTGGAGAATGTGGTCGCGGTGCTGGCGTACAAGCGGCCGGAGCGGCGCGCGCCGATGTCGTGGCTGCTCGGTATCGCCATTTTTTTGGTCGGCATTCCGTCGGCGTTGTCGTTTGGCCTGCTGGGCGATGTCAAATTCATCGGCGACCGCAGTATTTTTGATTCGCTTGACCTGCTCGTCACCAATTGGAGTATGCCGCTCGGCGCGCTGTTGATTGCGCTGTTTACCGGCTGGGCGTGGCAGCGGCAGGCGGTGCGGCGCGAGGCGATGACCGGCAGCAATTTGCCGCTGTGGTTGTTTGACCTGTGGTTTGTACTGGTGCGTTTTGTCGCGCCGCTGGCGATTGTCGTGGTGTTCCTGCACGGTATCGGCGTGTTTTGATGTGTGCAGCGGTGTGATACTGCTGCGCGTTTTTTTTGTTTGTCTGGAGTGTTTTTATGACAAATCTGACAAAAGCGGATGTGGTCGCACCTGATGCCGTGCGCAGTGCAGACATCGTCCCCAAGTCAAATAAAAGGAAACCAAATATGAAAACCAAACTGTCCGCCCGTGCCGCCCTTATTGGCAGTCTGTCCCTGCTCTTGACCGCCTGCGCCATCCCGCCTGAAACCGCGCCCATGGAAATCAGCATGGGCACGATTCGCAGCGCAGACTACGGCACCTATCCCAACGACTATGAACAGCAAATCCGCCAATATCTGAATGACACCCTGCTTGACCCCGACAGTGCAAAAATCCGCATCACCCCGCCGCGCAAAGTGTTCAAGATATACGAAACCGACGACCAACCCAGCAAACCAAAATACTACCCCTGTTATCTGGTGTGCGCAGAAGTGAACGCCAAAAACACCTTCGGCGGTTACGCCGGCTGGCAGACACAGCGCTACCGGTTTACAAACGGCAGCATGGAAGATGAACAAAACTTTTCTTATAGGAACAGCATCGATTCCGACGCGTGCTACAGCACAGACGAGATATATATTGACACCCAAAATTTGGACAAGCTGAAAGTCAATATCGTCCCGTAAGTCCGGTTTGGCAGCAAAAACACCAAAGGTAGCCTGAAAAGCCAAAAGGCCGCAGGAATCCCGAAACCCGCTTTCAGACGACCTAAACAGCTGTTCAAAATCTTGGGGAATCGCATTTTTCCGTATGCTTATTAGAGAACTGAAAACAGAAAAAACAGTCGATCTCCTGGCTGTTGCAGCAGGACTGGTGCAATGGCCGCATCGGCAGCATGGGGCTGTCATACGCGGCGCATACCCAGCTCGCCGCCGCCTGCCTCAACCCGCCCGGACTGACGACGATGGTGCTCGATTCCGGCGGCTTCGCCAATGCCTACCGCTGCGGCGCGCGCCAGGGCGGCGCCTTTGAGCTGAAACAGGCGACCTGGGCATACAAACAGGCGGCGCTCAGCCCGCTCGCCAAGGCCAATCCGCAAATCGCGGCGGCGCTGGCGGCGGAAAACATCTTTGACTGGTTCGCCTGTATGCCGTGGCAACCGCAACATTCACCGCTGCGCCACCATCCCGAATACGAAGCATACCTGCTGCAACAATGGCGGAGCGGCACCTTCGGCGAATACTGGCAACAACTGGGCATCTACGCCGAAGGCTGGTACGCACAACTGCCGGACATCCCGGTGATGTTCCTCTCCAGCTGGTACGACGCCTATGTGCCGTCCACCCTCGCCAATTTCCGCGCCTTCTGCGCGGCAGGAAGGCAGGCACCGCAGCGGCTCATCATGGGACCCTGGCTGCACGGCGACCGCATCATCACCCATAGCGGCAACGCCGAATTTGGCGCACAGGCAGCGCTGGACGGCGCCATAGCCCCCGACTGGCTCACCTGCCGCCTTGACTGGTTCAGCCGCCACCTCTGCGCCGAAACCCCCGAACAGGACGGCAGGCGCGAAGTCTCCGTCTTCATCATGGGCGACGGCAGCGGCAAACGCGACGACGCCGGGCGATTACAACACGGCGGCCAGTGGCACCACGCACAGGACTGGCCACTACCCGGCAGCCGTCGCGAACAATGGTATCTGCAGGCAGACATGGGACTGCGCCCGCAAGCGGCGACAGCAGCGGCGTACATCCTCCAGTCCGACCCGCATCACCCGGTGCCGACCATCGGCGGCTCCATCACCTCCGGCCTGCCGGTCTTTGCCGGGGGCGCGTTCGACCAGCGCGAAGCGCCGGAATTCTTTGGCAGCGCGGGCAACAACCTGCCGCTTTCCGCCCGCGCCGACGTGCTGGTCTTCCAGAGCGAACCACTGACAGAAGACCTCTGCGTCGCGGGCGACGTGCGCGTCCGCCTGTGTATAGACAGCGACGCGCCGGACACCGACTTCACCGCCAAACTGGTGGACGTTTACCCGCCCAACGAAGACTACCCGCAGGGCTACGCGATGAACATCACCGACGGCATCATCCGCTGCCGCTACCGCAACAGCTGGACACAGCCGGAACTGCTGCAACCCGGCGAAGTGGTAGAAGTCGTGATCGAGCCGTTCGCCACCTGCAACCTGTTCAAAAAAGGCCACCGCCTGCGGCTGGACATCGCAGGCAGCAACTTCCCGCATTTCGACTGCAACCCCAACAGCGGCGAGGCAGAAGGCGAAGCGCGCGGCAAACGCACCGCCACCAGCCACATCCTCGTCGGCGGCATCCACGCCTCGGTGCTGGAACTGGAAGTGTTGCCTGCTGGTGTGTTGAAGGGATAGGGGCGGTTTGCGATTCGGGACACCTTCCCCCTGCGGGACAAAATCCGCAGAGGGGAAGGTTCGGAACGGTAACTAGTTGGCGCAGGTGGCTTCAACCTGAAATCTGTTTTCAGGTCGCCTTGCTGTTTCGCTTTCAGTGAAATCTTTTAAAATTCTCCGTTTGCGCCAGCACTTTTTCAAATACTTCGTCGTTCCATTCGGGCGGGTAGCCGTTTTGGTAAAGCAGAATCACCAGCTCCATATTGAGCTTGCTTTTGATGTCGTCGCGCATTGCCCAGTTGGGAAATTTGGTGTTGTCGTCCACCAAAGCTTTGATTTTTTGGGCGAGGACAACGCATTTTTCGTCGGCGTAGGTAAATTGGTGTTTGTCGCGTACGCTCACCAAAATATCATAAAACGCCTTTTCTTCAATGCTGATGCCCAGCTCGGCAAACGAGGCTTGGTCGGCTTGCAACTCTTTGAGCAGCGATAAAATCTCGTCCGATAGGCTGTTGATAAAGTCGCCCACCACTTCATTCACAAACGCCAGATTGTCTCGGCTGTTGTAGCGTTCCACCACCTTTTTCATCCGCTGTTCAAATTCTACGCTTTTGACTTTATTGGTTTTGCCGTATTCGCCGATGGCTTTTTTCAAAAGAGCCAGCAGGGCTTGGAATTTGGAAGCGGGCAAATCAATCTCTGCCAAGGCTTTCTCAAAATCCTCATCAAACAACACTTCCGCCCCCTCGTGGTCGATGATGTTTTCCACGCCTGTGGAGGTAATCGCCTCCGCCACCATTTTGCTCACGGCTTCATTCATTTGTTCGGTGGTCGGCACATCGCCGCCGCCCAGTCGCTGTTTGTAAATAATCGCGCGCACCGACAAATAAAACTGGCATTTCAAAATCTCGTCATCGCTCAATTCGCCGCTGGGGCTGACAATCTCATACGCCGATTTGAGCCGTTTGCTCAAACCCATATAGCGGTCTTCGATATCTTTTTTCTGCTGCACCCATTCTGCTGCTAGATTTAGGCAACGCAGGCGTTCGAGCGGTCTGCCGTGGTAAAACTTATCAGCGTTAAAGCCGTGCGTGATGTTACCCAATAGAGCCACATGATTGCGTAGTACCGCTAAGGCTTCCTGAATATTGTCCACGGGCGATTTGTCATCATCGCCGTACATTTTCACCGCTTTCAGCATTGCATCGCGGATACCGATGTAATCCACCACCAAGCCTTGTGTTTTGCCATCAAAATTGCGGTTTACGCGCGAAATGGTTTGAATCAGCGTGTGCTTTTGCAGCGGCTTGTCGATATACATCGCCGCCAGACTCGGCACGTCAAAGCCCGTAATCCACATATCCACCACCACGGCGATTTGGAAATTAGACCCTGTGTTTTTAAACTGCCGATCCTGCTCTTTACGGTATTCTTTTGTGCCGCACGCCTGATACAGCTCGGGGGCATCGTTTTCGCTGCGGGTGGCGACCAGCCTGATTTTCTCAATCGGGGCAGATTTGTCGTCTGCCCCCTGCTTTGGCACAGCCCAATCAGGGCGAATCGCCACAATCTCTTTGAGCAGCGCAAACGCAATTTCACGGTCGGCGCACACAATCATCGCCTTTTTTACCACCGCAGGATTGGCGGCACACAGCGTTTCATAATGCGCCACCATATCCGCCGCCAGCAGTTTCAAGCGATCGGGGTGGGCGAGAATTTGGCGCATTTGGCTCATTTGCCGTTTGCTTTGCTCAATGGCTTCCTCGCTCGCCCCCTCGTTTTCGCACGCCTGATAAAACGCATCGATTTCTTTGACTTTGCCCTCTGAAAGCAACACCCTCGCCAGTCTCGGCTCATAGGCAATGCGCACCGTAATGCCGTCGTCGCTCGCCTGCTTCATCGTGTATTTGTCCACCACGCCGCCGAACACCGCCAGCGTTTCATCAATCGGCGTGCCGGTAAAGCCAGCGTAAGTAGCGTTGGGGAAACTGTCGCGCAGATATTTGGCAAAACCGTATTTCACGCTTGCCCCAGTCTCGTCCAGCACCATTTTGCCGTCCACGCCCGTTTGCGTGCGGTGCGCCTCGTCCGAAATACAAATGATGTTGCTGCGTTCGGAAAGCAGCCCGATATTTTCAGAGAATTTTTGAATCGTCGTGAGATACACGCCGCCGCTGGGTTTGGCTTTTAAGCGGTTTGCCAAATCCTGCCGAGATTCAATGCCGATGACATCTTCCTCGCCCAAAAAGGTTTTGGCATTGGTAAAGATTTTTGCCGTTTGGCTGTCCAAATCCTCACGGTCGGTAATGATGATCACCGTCGGGTTTTTAAACACCGCCTGATTGCGGCGGATTAGCAATCGGGCAAGGTATAACATCGTATAAGTTTTGCCGCAGCCCGTTGCCCCAAAATACGTGCCGCCCTTGCCGTCGCCCTCGGGGCGCAAATGCGCAGCGATATGGGCAAACATTTTATTGGCGGCGAAAAACTGCGGATAGCGGCAGGCGATGACCGTTTCATTGTCGCTTTGGTCGGGGTAATAAATAAAATCACGCAGTATCGCCAACAGCCTTGCAGGGCAAAGCGCGCCTTTTACCAGCGTTGCCAAATTATCGGCATTGGAGGTCGTCTGAACATCGTCTGCCCTGTTCCAACTGTAATAAAAACCAAAGGGCGTAAACACCGTGCCCAATTTGCTCACCGCCCCATCGCTGATGACGCTCAACAGCGTGTATTTGAGCAGCTCGGGAATATCGCGGCGGTAGCGGATATGGATTTGCTCCCAAGCGTTAAACACCGACTCTTGCTCGTCTATTGTGCTTTTGAGCTCCGCCAGCACCACAGGAATGCCGTTGACAAACAGCAACACATCGGGAATGCGCTCGCGGCTGCCCACCACGTGAAACTGGTTTACCGCCCGAAAGATATTGTTTTCAACACAATCAAAATCGAGCAGATAAAGATGCGCCGCAGGCAGGGCGGTATTGTCCCGTTGCAGGGTCAACCCCTCGGTCAGCAGCCTGAAAACCTGTTTGCTGCCCGCATAAAGCGGCGTGACAGGAATATGGGCGAGCTGGGCGGTGATGCGGGCGATTTCAGACGGCGTAAGGTTCAAATCGGCATAACGGCGGCGCAAAAAAGCGTGCAAATCCGCTTCCAGCAGCACCTGGCGGTGGTCGGTGCGAGGCAAATCGGCGGCAGGCGTGTAATCCCAGCCCGATTCTTCCAGCAGCGCAATCACGGCTTCTTCCAACTGGCTTTCATAAAACGGCAACATAGCTTGCTCCTTTGGATTTTGTTTGTTCAGACGGCATCGGCTTTGGGTTTTACCAACTATTTTGCCCCGCCCCTTTTTCCTTATTTTAGGGCTTTGGGACTACCTGAAAATTTTTAAAAAACATACCGCGCTTTTGGGCGGCTTTGGGCTTTTCAGACTGTCTCTTCTACTGCACACCGTACCAGTATTGGGCAAATTTGGTTAGTTTGCTGTTTTATGCGTTCATATGCACGCAAGTTTGCCAACATAGCTTGATACATTGCGGTATATTTACGCTGTATATCAATGGGCGGCAGTGTAAGGCGGATATTGCAAAAATCGTCCCACGCCAAGCCGTCTCGCACAGAGCTATCAGTAAACAGCCAAAAAAAGCGGTCTTTTTCATCAGATTTAAGCCACATAAAAAAGAACTCGCCCAACAGCACGCTTTCGTCTTTAATTTTGAACACGGTGTAAGCCGGGCTGACGATTTTGTTTTCGTCGGTGGTGTTCAATGAAATCGGCAACACAATGTCCCGCCCGACGTGCATCAAATTACAGGCAAAATGTTTGGGTGGTACGATTTTGTATTTACTGGTGTCTGTGCCGACCTGTTTGGCTGGCGAGAAAAATTCTTTATCACGGTTAATACCCGACACGTCGTCAGCAGTCAAATTTTTTATATTGCAGGCTTCAATATGCTGCTCAATCCAATCACCCAATCTAATTTCTACTTTCTGCTGCTGGCTTTGGGCGAAATTAAAATTCGCAAACGCCATTTCCAACATTGCCTGCGTACGTTTTTCTTCTGCCAGCACTTCGCCCATTTCGGCTTGAATGCGCGCCATTTCGGCTTGGTAGTCTATGCCCAAATCCCTGTCCACAAATTCAATATACTGGCTGGGCGCGAGCGAGTAGTTTTTGTCTTTGATGTCGTCCAGCGTGGCGGATTGGCAAAATTCGGGAATGTCGGCGTAGCCTTCGCCTGTCTGCCAGTTGAAATAAGTTTCGCGCACACGGGCGATGCCGTCTGAATCGAGTTTGACGTATTTTTTCTCGTAAAGGTTTTGATTGAGCGTGCGCAAATCCATAAACAAGACTTCATTTTTGCGGCTGCGCAGTTGCCGTCCGTTGAGCTCGCGCGCGCCTTTGTTGTTGGCGACAATCCACAGGGTTACCGAAATATCGGTGGAGTAAAACATTTCGCGCGGCAAGACGATGATGGCTTCGATTTTGTCGTTTTGCAAAAGCTGTTTGCGCACGGCGTATTCGGGGTCGGTGTCGGGGCTGTCGCCGCCGGCGTTGAGTGCGCCGTTTGCCAGCAGAAAGCCTGCGATGCCTCGGGTTTCGTCGAGCTTGTTGAGCATATGCAGTATCCAAGCGTAGTTGGCGTTGGATTTGGGCGGCACGGCGTAGCCTTCCCAGCGTGCGTCGTCGGTAAGCTGGTCGGCTTCACGCCAGTTTTTCAGGTTGAACGGCGGGTTTGCCATAATGAAATCCACTTTGCGGTCGGGGTGTTGGTCGTGCAAAAAGGTGGATTCGCTGCTTTCGCCCAAATCGTGGGCGATGCCGCGCAGGGCGAGATTCATTTTTGCCAGCCGCCAGGTGTCGGGGTTGCTTTCCTGCCCGATGATGGAGATGTTTTTGCGGTTGCCTTGGTGGTTTTCTACAAATTTCATTGATTGCACAAACATGCCGCCTGTGCCGCAGCAGGGGTCATAGACCGTGCCGCTGTATGGCTCGATCAGCTCGGCGATGAGTTCCACAATGCTGCTCGGGGTGTAAAACTCGCCTTTTTCCGCGCCTACGCCCGAATCGATGGCGAACACTTGCAAAAAGTATTCCTGCACCCGCCCAATCAGGTCGGGTTCGTGGAAACGCTGGTTGTCGAGCTTGCTGATTTCGTCGATGAGGCTTTTGATTTCTTTGTTTTTCAGCCCCAAGCCACTGTAAAAATTCTGCGGCAGCGCGCCTTTGAGCGGCGGATTGCGCTCTTCGATTTCTTTCATCGCCGCATCGATTTTCACGGCAATATCGTCGGCAGAGGCGTTTTCCACCAAATACTGCCAGCGCGAATGCTCGGGCAGGTAAAACACGTTTTCGCTGCGATAAAACGCTTCGTTTTCCAAAAATTCAGGGTGCGCCTCCACCATCTCACCATGCTGCGCCATAATCTCGGCTCGCCGCGCGGCGAATTTGTCGCCGACAAATTTTAAAAACACCAAGCCCATCACGGTATCTCGGTTTTTCTCGTTGCCACCCACTTTGCCGCGCAGGGCGTTGCGGCAGTTCATCATCACGCTTTCCAGCGAAATGTCGTCAATTTTGCTTTTTTTCGGGGATTTAGCCATGTTGTACTTTGGATTGTTTGTGTTAAAAACTGCAATAATGATAGCAGCCTACGGGTTACTCCACCTATATGCCGCATATGCAAGGCAGTCTGAACCCACAAAATGCCGTCTGAAAAGATGTCTTTCAGACGGCATTTCATACGACAAATCCAGTTTTCAGGCCACCTTGACCAACCTGTTCACCATTTCCCGCCCCATGTCTTCTGCGCGCACGGGTTTGAATTTGGCGGAGAACAGCTCAAAACCTTTTAACAGCGGCACAAAGCGCTATATGTTGTCACTATGACCATTGCCGTACACCAGCGTGGTCAACACAGTTACGGTGCGGATATCACTGTCGGCAAGTATTTTATCTGGCAACGTCTTGCAGTCGGTAGCGTCTTTCAGGCCGAGCGTGCCGCCAACAACGCCCGTCACTTTCACGCCTTCTGTCCGCGCCGCCAGCAACATAACTTGTTGCGGGCAGGTCGGATTGGGCAGTGCTTGTTTCACCACCGACAACCCATCACCGCACATACGAAACCGCGCGGCGCCGCTTCCCGTCGTGCGGTTTTTGTTTGCCTGCATCGGCTATCGTCAGCGCTTATTGTTGCGTGGGGTTATGAGATAGCTCGATGTTATCAAACGGTTTTTTTGACGCGCTTTTTCGCCACCCGTGCGGGGAAAGGGCGGGCGTGCTACAATTCGCGCCGCTTCTGCGCCCCGTTGCGCATGGTTAATTTTGAATTTTTTGGAGGCAACTAAGAGATGAACAAAGATATTGACCCGCAAGAAACCCGCGAATGGCTGGCAGCGCTTGCCAGCGTGCTGCGCGAGGAAGGCGAGGAACGCGCGCATTTCATTCTGGAAACGCTGCTCGACCAGGCCGCGCGCGACGGTCTCGGCTTTGAAAGCGGCTTCACCACGCCGTATTACAACACTATCCCGGTGGAGCGCCAGCCGTCGTATCCCGGCAATCTGGAGCTGGAGAAACGCATTGAGGCTTATGTGCGCTGGAATGCGCTGGCGATGGTCATCCGCGCCGGCAAGCACACCAATGTTGGCGGCCACATCGCCAGTTTTGCATCCTCTGCGGTGATGTATGAAGTCGGGCAGAACCACTTCTGGCACGGTCAGGACGGCGAGCAGGGCGGCGATTTGGTCTTCTTCCAGGGGCACTGCGCGCCGGGGATGTACGCCCGCGCCTTCCTTGAAGGCCGCTTGACCGAGGAGCAGCTCGATAATTATCGTCAGGAAGTGGGCGGCAATGGCTTGTCGTCTTACCCGCACCCGTGGCTGATGCCGCATTTTTGGCAGTTCCCGACGGTTTCGATGGGTCTCGGCCCGATGATGGCGCTCTATCAGGCGCGCTTCATGCGTTATCTGGAAAGCCGTGGCCTGATCAAGAACACCGGGCGCAAGGTCTGGGCATTCCTCGGCGACGGCGAGATGGACGAACCGGAGTCCCGTGGGCAAATCGGCCTCGCCGCACGCGAGCATCTGAACAATCTGGTGTTCGTCGTCAACTGCAACCTGCAACGCCTCGACGGCCCGGTTCGCGGCAGCGGCAAGATTGTGCAGGAGCTGGAAGGCGAGTTCCGTGGCGCCGGCTGGAATGTTATTAAAGTCATGTGGGACAGCAAGTGGGACAAGCTCTTTGCCCGCGATGTCGATGGCGTGCTGCGCAAGCGGATGATGGAGGTCAACGACGGCGATTATCAGACGTACAAATCCAAGAACGGTGCCTATATCCGCGATCATTTCTTCAATTCGCTGGAGCTGAAGGCGCTGGTTGCCGACATGACCGACGAGGAAATCTGGGATTTGCAACGCGGCGGCCACGACCCGCTCAAGGTCTTCGCCGCTTACAAGGCCGCGCAGGAAAGCAGCGTGCCGACGCTGATTCTGATGCACACCGTCAAGGGCTGGGCGATGGGCGGTTCTGCCGAATCGCAAAACGTCGCGCACCAATCCAAAAAGATGGATTTGCAACAGTTACTCGCCTTCCGCGACCGCTTCAACCTGCCGCTGACGCATGAACAGGTGGAAAAGGTGGAATATTTGAAATTCCCCGAAGGTTCGCCGGAGCAGAATTATCTGCTGGAACGCCGCGAGAAGCTGCAAGGCTTCCTGCCGGAGCGCCACGACCGCGCCGCCTCATTGCCCGCGCCGTCGCTGGAATCCTTCGCCTCCATCACCGCCGCCACCAAGGAAGGCCGCGAAATCTCCACCACGATGGCGTTCGTCCGCGTCCTCGGCGCCCTGATGAAAGACAAGGCGCTCGGCAAGCACATCGTGCCGATTGTGCCGGACGAATTCCGCACCTTCGGCATGGAAGGGATGTTCCGCCAGTACGGCATCTGGAACCCGCTCGGCCAGCAATATACGCCGTCTGACGCCGACCAATTGATGTTTTACAAGGAAGCCGCCGACGGGCAAATCCTGCAGGAAGGCATCAACGAAGCAGGCGCAATGTGCGACTGGATCGCCGCCGCCACCTCCTACAGCGTCAACGGCGTGGCGATGATTCCTTTCCTCATCTACTACTCCATGTTCGGCTTCCAGCGCTTCGGCGATTTTGCCTGGGCAGCAGGCGACCAGCGCGCACGCGGCTTCCTCCTCGGCGGTACCGCAGGCCGCACCACGCTGAACGGCGAAGGCCTGCAACACGAAGACGGCCACAGCCATATGCAGGCGGCGCTGATTCCGAACTGCATCCCCTACGACCCGACCTTTGCCTATGAAGTCGCGGTCATCGTGCGCGAAGGCATCCGCCGGATGTACACCGAGCACGAAGACGTGTACTACTACATGACGCTGCTCAACGAAAACTACGCCCACCCGGAAATGCCGGAAGGCAGCGAACACGGCATCCTCAAAGGGCTGCACCAAATCGGCGAACACAAGGGCAGCAAAGGCCATGTCCAGCTGATGGGCTCCGGTTCCATCCTGCAGGAAGTCATCGCCGGCGCAAAACTGCTCGCCGACGAATGGGGCATCGGTTCCGACGTTTGGAGCGCGACCTCCTTCACCCTGCTCGCCCGCGAAGCGGCAGACGTCGAGCGTTACAACCGCCTGCACCCCACCGGCAAGCCGCGCACCGCCTACCTGAACGAAGTGCTTGCAGGCAAGGAAGGCCCGATTGTCGTCTCCACCGACTACATCCGCGCCTACCCCGACCAAATCCGCGCCTACCTGCCGAAAGAGCGCGATATGCTCGTCCTCGGCACCGACGGCTTTGGCCGCTCCGACACGCGCGAAGCGCTGCGCCGCCACTTTGAAGTGAACCGCTATCACGTCGTCGTCGCCGCCCTGAAATCACTCGCCGACCAAGGCAAGGCCAGCGCCGCTGACGTACAAAAAGCGATTGAAAAATACGGCATTGATACCGAAGGCAAGTACCCGCTGTACCGCTAAGCCACACGTCTAACACATTCAAAAACAGGATACTGAATAATGAGCAATGAAATCCGCGTACCCGACATTGGTGATTTTGATGCAGTTGATGTCATCGAAGTCCTGATCAAACCGGGCGACAGCGTCGAAAACGGCCAGTCTGTGATCGTGCTGGAATCCGACAAAGCCTCCATGGAAGTCCCGGCAGAAATCGCCGGGACGGTTGCCAGCGTCGCCATCAAGGTCGGCGACAAAGTCAAACAGGGCGACCTCATCGCTACCCTGAGCGGTGCCGCTGCCGCCCCTGCCGCCGCGCCCGCAGCTGTGGCAGAAGTCCCGAAAGCAGCGGCTGCCGCCCCCGCCGCAGGCGCTGCCAAAACCGACCTCCGCGTCCCCGACATTGGCGATTTCGATGCGGTGGACGTCATCGAAGTCCTCATCAAGGCGGGCGACAGCGTCGAAAATGGCCAGTCCGTCATCGTGCTTGAATCCGACAAAGCCTCGATGGAAGTCCCGGCAGAAGCCGCCGGTACCGTTGACAGCGTCGCCATCAAAGTCGGCGACAAGGTCAAACAAGGCGACCTCATCGCCACCCTGAGCAGTGCCGCTGGCGCAGCGCCCGCTACTGTTGCCGCCCCTGCCCCGGTTGCCGAAGCACCGAAAGCCGCCCCGGCGCCAGCACCAGCACCTGCTGCTGCGCCCGCAGCGGTTGCCGCCATACCGGCACCCGTCGCCAACCCGCAAATTGACGAAGCGGGCTTCGCCACCGCCCACGCCAGCCCGTCCATCCGCCGCATCGCGCGCGAAATGGGCATTGACCTCGGCAAAGTACCGGGCAGTGGCCGCCTTGGCCGCGTCCTCGAAAGCGACCTGCGCGCCTTCGTCAAAACCCTGCTCACCAGCGGCGGCGTTGCCGCGGTTGCAGGCGGCAAGGGTGGCATTAGCAGCGGCGTGGCACCGCAAGGCATGGGCGGCATCCCGCCGATTCCGGCGGTGGACTTCAGCCAGTTTGGCGAAATCGAAGAACAGCCGCTGTCACGCATCAACGTCTTGACCGGCGTGGCAATGACCCGCTGCTGGCTCAACATCCCGCACGTCACCCAACACGACTACGCTGACATCACCGACCTCGAAGCCTTCCGCGTCTCGCTCAAGACAGAGGCGGAAAAACGCGGCGTGCGCGTCACCATGCTGGCATTCCTGATGAAAGCGCTAACCAGCGCGCTGAAAGAGCTGCCGCGCTTCAACTCCTCGCTCTCACCGGACGGCAAGGCGCTGATTCTGAAGAAGTACTACAACATCGGCATCGCGGTTGATACCCCGAACGGCCTCGTCGTCCCGGTCATCCGCGACGTGGACCAAAAAGGCATCTACGACCTCTCCGCCGACCTCGCCGCTATTAGCAAAAAAGCGCGCGAAGGTAAACTGTCTCCGAAAGATATGTCAGGTGCGTCAATGACCATCTCCAGCCTCGGCGGCATTGGTGGAACATTCTTCACTCCGATCGTCAATGCCCCTGAAGTTGCTATACTTGGCGTCTCGCGCTCGGCGATGCAACCCGTGTGGAACGGCAAAGATTTCGCCCCGCGCTTGATGTTGCCCATGTCCCTGTCATATGATCATCGTGTAATAGATGGAGCCTTGGGTGCCAGAATGACCACATTGCTGGCGCAAATCCTCGGCGACATGAAACGGACTTTACTTTGATGACTTGACAGGAACCTCATGAAACGGCTACTCCGTACCGCTACCGTCACGATTTTCGTGGCGGTAGCTTCTTTAATCCAGGCAAGCGGCAGGGACCTGCCGCAAATACTGCGTGCCGCAGTTGAGCACGACCCGCAAATCGTCGAAGCGCAAGCGAACCAGCGCGTCGCACAAAGTACCCTGGAACAAACGGAGGCCAGTCGTTGGCCGACGCTGAAGGCGGGCGTTAACCAGCCCGTCCTGAACAGCGACGGCAAATACAAATTCACCCCCGGCCTCGAAGCCGACTGGAAGCTCTACGACTTCGGCGCCACCGGCGCGAGCATCGAACGCGACCGCATCAAAACCCAGTACTACAAAAACAAAACCAGCGAAACCGCCGACGAACTGGCGTTCAAAATCGCCTCCGACTATCTCGAAGCGCTGAAATCACGCGAATCGCTGAAAGTGGCGAAAGAAAACCTCGCCCGTCACGAACACATCGTCAAACAATTGCGCATCATCCTTGAATACGACCCCGGCCGCCGCTCCGAATTTACCCAGGCCGACGCGCGCCGTATCCAGGTGCAAGAATCCATCATCAGTTACGAACGCGCCCTTGGCCTCGCCCTGCGCCGCCTCGCGCGTTACGTCGATCCACCCGTGACCGAATCCGAGCTGAAAGACCCGTTCGCCAATATACCAATTACCGACCTGCTCAACAAATACAGCGTCAGCGAAGAAGACGCGCGGGCGCACCCCAGCTACCGCGCCCAGGCGCGTGAACTGGAAAGCATCCAGGCGGCGCTGAAAGTGGCAGAGCGCTCGCGTTACCCGGTCGTCGGACTCAAAGCGCAGGCGAACACCGACGATTCCGCCGTGTACCTCACCATGAGCGCCGACGTCTTTAACAAGGCGACCGCGCCCGGCATCGAACTGCAAAAACACCAGGCCGCCGCAGCGCAGGCCAAACTGGACCAAATTTACGACAGCCTCGTCCAGCGCGCCGAAGTTGCCGCCCTGCAAATGCGTGAAGACCAGTCGCGCATTGAAATCAGCGAAGCGCAGGCAAAAGCGCTGGAACAAGTAGTCGTGGACTACGAAGACCAGTTCAAAATCGCCACCCGCACCCTGCTCGACGTGGTCAACGCCTACAGCGAGCTGGCGAGCGTCAAACAACTGCGCGTACAGGCACAATACGACCTGATGCAGGCAAAACTTGATTACCTCTCCGCCACCGGCGGCCTGACCCAATGGGCAAAAATCCCCGACGTCAGCGACCCGAACGCCAAATCCGGCGGACGGAAAAAAGGCGACGCCTCGCCCGATGCCAAAGAACAAAAAGGCAAAAAACAGGGCAAGGGCGAACCGCCACCGCCGCTCACCCTCACCTCGGTGGATGGCAATGGCGCCCCGGAAATGAGCGAGGAAGACTACGGCGAAGCTTACACCGGCCCGGAAAAAGTCTTCGTCCGCGTCAGCGACAGCGGCGAACTGGTGCTGGAAAGCGAAGGACACCCGCTGGAAAACATCAAGAGCGAAAGCCGCAGCGTCGCCAAAACCAGGACCACGGGCAAAAACAGCGCCGCACGCAAGACCGCAGCGGGCAAAACCCGCAAAAAATAACCGCATCAACGAAGGAAAGGGCATTCCATGAACAGCTTGCTTGAACACATCAGTCTGCTAACCCGCCTGCTCGGCAGTCCCGTTTCCAGCGTCACCCTGGCCGCCTCCGTGCCGCGCGACGACGCCGGCGACTTTAACCAAAAAGCCCTCGGCGAAGAGCTCAAACACCAGGGTTTTGAAAACAACCTGCAAAAACGCACCCTGCGCAAAATCCCGCAACTGGCATTACCCGCCGTGATACTGCTGCGCGACGGCGAAGCGGCGGTGCTGAAAAAACTTGACGGCAACGAAGCCGTCATCGAATTTGCCGGCATTGGCGAACAGCGCCTGGCCACGGCAGAGCTGGAAGCGCAATACCTCGGCTACGCCTGGTTCATCAAACCAAAAGCGGCAAAAGACGTCCGTTCCGAACTGCCCGAATACGAACTGCCCAAAGGCTGGTTCTGGCGGGTTATCTGGCGCTTCCGCCGCTACTACTACCAGGTCATCATCGCCACCTTCCTCATCAACTTCCTTGCACTGGTGAGCTCGCTCTATGTGATGAACGTCTATGACCGCGTCATCCCGAACAAATCCATGGAAACCCTGTGGGTGCTGAGCATCGGTGTCTCGCTCGCCATCTTCTTTGAATTTCTCGCCAAACTCATTCGTGGGCACCTGACCGACATCGCGGGCAAAAAAGCTGACCTCATCATCTCCGCCGCGCTGTTCCGCCGGGTGATGCAACTGCGTATGTCGGACAAACCCGCCTCCTCCGGCTCCTACGCCAACAACCTGCGCGACTTTGAATCCGTGCGCGACTTCATGACCAGCGCCAGCCTGCTCGCCTTCGTCGATATGCCGTTCTTCCTGCTGTTCATCACCGTGATGCACATGGTCGCCGGACAACTCGCGGTGGTGCCGCTCACCATCATCCCGGTGGTCATCATCGCCGGCATCCTCGCCCAGTTCCCGCTGGCGCGCTCCATCAACGAATCCATGCGCGAATCCTCGCAGCGGCAAGGACTGGCTGTCGAAGCCATCGAAGGCGTGGAAACCCTGAAAGTAAACAACGCCTTCAGCTGGGCGCAGCGCCGCTGGGATGCCTACACCGCCAAAACCGCCGCTTCCAGCATCAAAACACGCGACATCAGCAACTTCGTCACCAGCTTCTCCGCCGCCATCCAGCAGCTCAACACCGTCATCCTCGTCGTCTATGGCACCTACCTCATCCACGCCGAAAACGTGCATGAGCGCATCACCATGGGCGCACTCATCGCCTGCGTCATCCTCTCCGGCCGTGCCCTCGGCCCGGTCGCGCAAATCGCCGGCCTCGCGGTACGCTTCCAGCAGGCGCGCCTCGCCCTGCAAGGGGTGAACAACATCACCCGCCGCCCGGTCGAACGCCACACCGACCGCCAATACATCACCCTTGACCACCCGCAGGGCAAAATCGGCTTTGAAAACGTCTCCTTCACCTACGGCAAAGAAGGCAAAGGCAAGCGGGTACTGGACAACCTCACGCTCAACGTCAGGGCAGGCGAAAAAATCGCCATCCTTGGCCGTATCGGCAGCGGCAAATCCACCCTGCTCAAACTCGCCGCCGGACTGTACGAACCGCAGCAGGGCATGGTCAGCATGGACGACGTGGACGAAAGGCAAATTGACCCGTACTTCCTGCGCAGCGAAGTGGCGCTGCTTGCCCAGTCGCCACGCCTCTTCCTCGGTACCCTGCGCGAAAATCTTGACCTTGCCCGCTCCGACGGCTTCTACAGCGACGAAATCCTTTTGAACGCGCTCAAGCGCTTCGGCCTCGAACGCCTGATACAGGGACACCCGCACGGACTGGATATGCAACTGGGCGAAAACGGCGCTGGCCTCTCCGGCGGCCAACAACAAATCGTCAGCCTGGCGCGCCTCACCCTGCGCAACCCGCGCGTGGTACTGCTGGATGAACCAACCAGCGGCCTTGACCAAAACACCGAACAACAAGTGCTGCGCGCACTCGCCGACTGGGTACGCGACCGCACCATGATCGTCGTCACCCACCGCCCGCAAATCCTGATGCTGGTTGACCGCATCATCGTGATGGAGCAGGGACAAATCGTCATGGACGGCCCCAAACAGGCGGTACTCGACCGCCTGAGCGGACGCCCGACCACCCCGCCCGTCGCCGTGGCAGGCAACCAGCCACCCGCTACCGGACACGGCAAACAGGAAACCATCTAAAGGACCTGCAGCATGGCATTTCACAAAAAACAAAAACTGTCGCAAAAAGACCTGAAACTCGTCAGCGACCTCAACGCCGCCCTGCAAGAAGAAAAACACCGCGGCCTGTGGTGGAGCATCTTCTTCCTCACCGCCTTCCTCACCGCCTTCGTCATCTGGGCGTATAACAGCGACCTCGAAGAAGTCACGCGCGGCCAGGGCTCCATCATCCCCAGCAGCCGTCTGCAAGTCATCCAGAGCCTTGACCCCGGCATCCTCGCCAAATTGCACGTCAAAGAAGGCGACCTGGTAGAGGCGGGCGACATCCTCGTCACCATTGACGACACCCGCAGCTCAGCCGTCTTGCGCGAAAGCGAGGCAAAAGTGGTGAACCTCGAAGCGATGCTGGCGCGCTACCGCAGCGAAGCCTACGACGAACCGCTCAAATTCCCCGCCAGCGTCTCCAAAGAGCTGCGCGACCGCGAAACCAGTGCCTACAAGGCACGCCGCCGCGCACTGGACGAAGCCGTCACCGGGTTGCAACAAAGCAAACGCATCCTTGACGAACAAATCCGTCGCACCGCGGCGATGGTCAAGCGCGGCGTGTCGTCTGAAATCGAACTGCTGCGAATGCAGCGCGAATCCGCCGATTTGGCGCTACAAATCAGCGAGCGCCGCAACCAGTACAAAACCGAGGCGAACAACGAACTGGTACGCACCGAAGCCGAACTGGCACAGGCACGGGAAAACCTCGCCATGCACGCCGACCCGGTAGAACGCTCCAACATCCGCTCACCGGTGCGCGGCGTGGTCAACAACATCAAAATCACCACCGTCGGCGGCGTTATCAACGCCGGACAGGACATCATGGAAGTCGTCCCCATTGACGACACCCTGCTGGTACAAGCCTACATTCGCCCGCAAGACGTCGCCTTCGTTCACCCCGGACTGCACGCCACGGTCAAACTTTCTGCCTACGACTATGCCATCTATGGCGGTCTTGACGGCACGGTGACTCTCATTAGTCCGGACACACTCAGCGACGAACGCCGCCGTAGCGAACTGAACCTCGATGCCAACCAGTCCTACTACCGCGTGCTGGTCGAAACCCAAGGCAGCAAACTGACCGACAAAAACGGCAAGGAACTGCGCATTCTGCCCGGCATGGTCGCTACCGTTGATATTCAGACTGGCAAAAAATCCGTCTTCCAGTACCTGATCAAGCCCATCACCCGGATGAAACAGGCGCTGCACGAGCGCTAAACCATCCGCCACAACGCCCGCACCATGCGGGCGTTTTTCATTGGAAAAGCATGAAGGAAAGTTTGACAGAAATTAACCCTATGCTAGTATTGCCTGTCCGGGGCGAAAGCACCGCGAACCGCCGCCTTACGGCAGGAAACACACCATGCCCTGCCGCAAACCGGCTTTAACACCATCTGACAGAGAGGTAACACATGGGAACAACGGAAATCACGACTTGGACGATCAACAGCTACTACACGCTGATTATCGCCAGCATCGTCCTGCTCTTTGGCCGCTATCTGGTACGCAAATACCGCTTCTTGCAGGATTTCAACATCCCCGAGCCGGTTGCAGGCGGCCTCGTCGCCGCAGTCATTATCTACGCACTCTACGTCTTCAACCACGTCAGCTTCGCCTTCGACAAATCCTTGCGCGACGCCTTCATGCTGGTTTTCTTCTCCTCCATCGGCCTCAGCGCCGACTTCTCTCGCCTGAAAGCGGGCGGACTGCCGCTGATTATCTTCGCCGTGGTCGTCGGCATCTTCATCATCATCCAGAATGCCGTTGGTGTTGGCCTTGCCGTTGCGCTTGACCAGAACCCGCTGCTCGGACTCGTCGCCGGCTCCATCACCATGACCGGCGGTCACGGTACCGCCGCCGGTTGGGGGCCGGATTTGGAGAAAATCGGCCTTGCCAACGCGACCGGTCTCGGTATTGCCTGTGCTACTTTCGGCCTTGTTGCCGGTGGCCTTATCGGTGGCCCGGTTGCCCGCCGCCTCATCAACAAAATGAAGCGCCAACCGCTGGAAAAACTCGATGACGGCAGCAGCGACAACAGCGACGATACCAATGACATGTTTGAAAAACCGGAGCGCAAACGCCTGATTACCGCCAATTCCGCCATCGACACCCTGGCCATGTTTGCCGCCTGTCTGGCGTTTGCCGAAATCATGGACGGCATCGACAAAGTCTATTTCAAGCCGGTGCTGGCCATTCTTGACCTGCCGAAATTCGTCTGGGCGCTGGCCTTTGGCGTCATCCTGCGCAACGTACTGACCAACGTCTTCAAATTCAATATGTTTGACCGCGCCATTGACGTCTTCGGCAATGCCTCGCTCTCGCTCTTCCTCGCGATGGCACTGCTTGACCTGAAACTGTGGGAACTGACCGCGTTGGCACTGCCAGTGACCGTCATCCTCTTCGTTCAGGTCGTCGTCATGGCACTTTATGCGACCTTCGTCACCTACATCGTCATGGGGCGCGACTACGACGCTGCCGTCCTCGCCGCCGGCCACTGCGGCTTCGGTCTCGGCGCGACGCCGACGGCGGTTGCCAATATGCAATCTGTCACCGAACGCTTCGGCCCGTCGCACAAGGCCTTCCTCATCGTACCGATGGTTGGTGCCTTCCTCGTTGACCTCATCAACGCCGGACTGCTGCAAACCTTCGTCAAATTTATCCAGGGTTCATAACCACCGCGCCTTTCACACAAAAGAAACCACCGCTTGCGGTGGTTTTTTGAGAAAGGCGTTCGCCTTTCTCAAGGGAGCCCCGTCCCTCCCCGCTGTGGGCTTTACCCTGCTGGGGAGGGTGATTCGAATACAAAATCTGCAAACTACTACGCGACGCCACTGTCGGCATCAAAATGAAAGCCCGGGGTGGGGTTAGCCTGCAAACCGCCCGCCGGCTCCCAACCCAACAACCTTCTCACGACATCCATTCACCCTAAAAAAAGGAAAAACCATGAAACAAAAAACCCTCGCTCTCCTCCTCGCCGCGCCCATCGCCGCATTTGCGCTGGACGGCATTGACTTTGAACAGGGCGACTGGCAAATCGTCTGTGACAACAGCGGCACCTGCCGCGCCGCTGGCTACCAAAGCGACGAAGGCGACGACCCGCCCGTCTCCGTCCAGTTCACCCGCAAAGCCGGCGAAAAAGAAAGCGTGCAAGGCGCCATAAGCCTTCTTGACGCCAACTCTGAAAGCGCCCCGGCACAAGTAGAAATGCAAATAGACGGCAAAAGCGTCGCCAACATTACCCTGAAAGACGACGGCAGCGCCAGCCTCGACCAGGCACAAACCGGGGCGCTGCTTGCCGCCGTACAGAAAAAAAACAGCAAAATCACCTTCCGCGAAAACGCCAAAAAAACACAATGGCGACTCTCCACCGTTGGCGCCAACGCCGTCCTGCTGAAAATGGACGACTTCCAGGAGCGCGTGGATACCGCCTCCGCCCTCATCAAACGCGGCAACAACGAAAACGCCGTCCTCTCCCCTGACGCGCTGCCCGTCATCAAAGCCGTCACCCCGCCGCAAGACGCCCCGCGCGAACTGAAAAAAAGCGATGCCGACTTTGCAACCATGAAAAAACTGCTCGCCGCGCACTACATCAGCGAAGACGAATACCTCAACCTCAGCGAAAAAGACGACCACTTCGACCGTTGCCCGCATGATGCAGAGCGCGGCATTGACAGCGAAAACGCCGTCATCACCCTCTACCCGCTGGACGACAAACACTACCTGAGCGAAAGCCCGTGCTGGTTTAGCGCCTACAACGTAGGCCTCCTCTACACCCTCGTCAGCCGCGACCTGAAAACCATCGAAAAAACCTACGACAACCGCCTGAACAGCTACGACGAAAAAACCGGCGTCCTGCATGGCAGCCAAAAAACCCGTGGAATTGGCGACTGCTGGAGCATCATTACCTACCAATGGGACGGCAAAGACTTCGTCAAAAGCTATTTGGAACCCAGTAGCCTGTGCAAAGGCTTCGCCGGTGGCGCCTGGGAACAGCCGCAATACCTCACCACCATCGAAAGCGAAAAAGGCACAATACGCAGCGATGAGCTCCTGAAAACAGACGGGAGCGAATAACCCCAAGGCGGTCAAGCCGAAAAGCCGACCGCCTTTCTTACAACAGCGCCGGAGACAGCCATGATCCCCAAACCATTGGCACTTGCCCTCACCCTCGCCAGCGACAACGCCCATGCCGCCGCGAGCCACTTGCCTGCATCGGTAAAGATACCAGCGCCACCCACCGTCAAACCCCGGTACTATAGCCATCCACCGCAAGTTGCAGACAAGGCGCGTCGCTGAAGACAGTACAACCAGTACGACGCGGGTTTCCCTAAAAAATGGCTTTGCTATTTTTTAGGATGCCCGGCGAAGCGGCGCAACACCGTATGAGGCTTTCGGTGGATGGTTTATACATACAGGGTAGCGACTGAGAACCTGTTCAAAATCCTGGTTATCCACACAAATTTGAATTGCTACGCCGAATATCCCCCCCTCCCCTGCAGGGCGCGCAGCGCCCGCAGCGGGCGGATTCCGTGCGTAGGGTGTGTGGCGGCGTAGCCGACACGCACGCGGGAATTTGACATCGGCAAACGCGTGCGTGCCTGCGGCACACACCCTACAATCTAATGATGTAGCTCACAAGATCGTCGCCACGCAACCGCATTGGCTTGGGCGTGTTTACGGCTGAATGGTAAACAGGTCTTAACCAAATCTGCGAATGAAATCATCATGCTATGGCCAATTGTAAACAGCGCCTAAGGTGTATGTATATTTCCCCTTCTTGCACAAGGAGTTTCCATGCAGGCTGAAAATGTTCCTACCGTTCAGGTTTCTTTAACGTCCACCGAGCAGCGAGCGGTATCGCGTTTGTTGCAGCGTTATCTGCCGCCTGCCATCCGGCGGCGATTGCGTATTTTGAATATCGCCAGTTGGGCATTTCATTTGTGCTGCCTGTGGATATTGTTTTCGCGGATGCAGCGCATCCACCTGCAACTGGAAATTTTCGGCGAAGGCATGGGCGATATTTGGTGGGCAATGGGCGCGGTGATTGCCAGCGCTTTGGTTTTTACTGCCGCTTTTGTTTATGAGATAGTCTTGCACAAACAAGCAGCAGTGCGGTCTTTGGCAACACGGCAATTTTTGTATTCTATTGGCGCGGATGGCTTTTGTAGTGAGGAGGACGGGCGCTCGCGCAATGTGTATTTTTGGCCAGCGGTGGAGCGTGTGGTGCGTGACTCAGGTTTTATTTTGGTCTTTATTGATCAAACCGCAGCATTTCCCATCCCCTTGCGCACTTTTTCTGATGCGGGCGCGGCAGAATCTTTTTTACAGCAGTTGAATGTTTACCGGAGCCACCATGAGGCATCATGATGCTTTGCAGATGGTTTTTTCGGTATCCAGCCGCGAGCAGCGACGCGCCAGTCGGCGGATGTGTCGTTACCGCCCGCGCGATTTGCAGCGGCGTTACTGGCTGGGCGCGCTGGTCGCGCTCGTCCTTTTTGTCGCGCTGTTTTATGGCTTCTTTGCGGATATGCAGCTCATCGCCTCATTCTTGCAGAAAAGCTGTGCTTTTTTGCCGGGCGATACGGTGGATGCGGATGCGTTTGCGGCGCAATGGGATGCCTGGTTAGGCAATCGTGATTCGGTTCTCGCCGCCTTGCAGCATTTGTTTTTTTGGTCGCTGGCGTTGTTGTGGTTGACGATTTTCTATTTGCGTTGGAATTATTCCTTGATGCTGCGGGCATTGTTGGATCCGCCGGACGGGCGGCAATTTGTTTTGTCCGTTTCCGCTGAAGGTTTGTTGATGGAGGAAGCGGGACGCACGCGCCTTTTTTATTTTTGGCCAGCGGTATCGCGCGTGATTCTGGATGCGGAATTTTTACTGTTTTATGTCAATCGTAATGTTGCCTGGTTTATTCCGCTTGACCGTTTTGCCGATTCATCGGCGGCGGAGAATTTTTTCCAGCAGGCTTTGCAATTCAAGGAGCATTCTCAATGAAATCTTTGGTGGTTTTAATTTCCGGTGGCGGCAGCAATTTGAAAGCGCTGCTCGATGCGGTCGCGCGCAGCGAGATTCGCGCCGAAGTGAAGGCGGTCATTGCCGACCGTGATTGCGCGGGCAGACGGCACGCTGAAAATGCGGGCGTGCCGTTTGTGTTGCTTGACCGCAAGGCGGCAGGTTTTGCCGACGCGCTCAATGCGGCGGTGCCGGATTGTGATTTGGTGGTGTTGGCCGGTTTTTTGAGCATTATCCCGCCCGCGCTGGTGGCACGTTTCCCGCAAAAAATGGTGAATTTGCATCCGTCGCTGTTGCCGAAGTTTGGCGGCGCGGGGATGTATGGCCTGCGCGTGCATCAGGCGGTGCTGGATGCGGGCGAGCGCGAGAGCGGTTGCACCGTGCATTTCGTCGATAGCGGCATTGACAGCGGCGCGGTCATTGCCCAGGCGCGGGTGCCAGTATTGGCGGACGACACGGCGGAAGCGTTACAGGCGCGGATTGCGCCGGAGGAGCACCGCTTGCTGGTGGCGACGGTGGCGCGTTTGCTGGATGGCGATTCGCTATAATTGCGGCGCACACACTGCTTTACAGATTTACATACACATTGAGCGCTCAAGTGTATGTAAATGGCATTTGACGTTTGAGACAAAATTGATTTTACAAAGAGGATAACATGCTGAATATTTTGATTATTGGCGCGGGCGGCCGCGAACACGCCCTCGCCTGGAAATTCGCGCAGGACGCGCGCGTCGGCCAGATTTTTGTCGCCCCCGGCAATGCGGGTACGGCGGCGATGCAGCGGGTGCGCAATATCCCGCTCACCCGCGTGGAAGATTTGCTGGCGTTTGCGCAAAAGGAAAATGTCGGCCTCACCTTCGTCGGCGCGGAGGCGCTGCTGGTGGAGGGCATTGTTGATACTTTCCGCGCGGCGGGGCTGGCGATTTTCGGCCCCGACCGTCAGGCGGCGCAGCTCGAAGGCAGCAAGCGTTTCGCCAAGGATTTCATGCAGAAATATGGCGTGAAAACCGCCGCCTACGCCAGTTTCCGTGAGCTTGATGCCGCGCTCGCTTATGTGCAGGATTGCGCCTACCCGACGGTGGTGAAAGCAAGCGGGCTGGCGGCAGGCAAGGGCGTGGTCATTTGCCACAACCGTCTTGAAGCGGAAGCCGCGCTGCGGGCGATGATGGAATCGCGCCGCTTTGGCGAGGCGGGCGCGGAAGTGGTGATTGAGGAATTTCTCGACGGCTACGAATGCTCGCTGCTCTCCTTTTGCGACAGCCGCGCCATCGTGCCGCTGGTCAGCGCGCGCGACCACAAGACCATCGGCGAGGGCAACACTGGCGAAAATACCGGCGGCATGGGCGTCGTCGCGCCGCATCCGCGCTTTGGCGCGGCGGAAATGGCCGCCTTTCGCCGCGACATTCTCGAACCGACGCTCAAGGGCATTCAGGCAGAAGGCATGGATTTCGCCGGTGTCATCTTCTTCGGCCTGATGGTGAACGCGAGCGGCGTCTATCTGCTTGAATACAATATGCGTTTTGGCGACCCGGAAACGCAGGCGGTGTTACCGCTGATGCAAAGCGAACTGCTCGACGCGGTGCAAGCCGCGCTTGACCGCCGCCTCGATGACAGCGCCTTCCGCTGGCAGGACGCGCACGCCTGCTGCGTCGTCGCCGCTTCCGCCGGGTATCCGGGCGAATTTCGCACAGGCTTGCCGATAACCGGGCTGGAGCGCGCGCGCTTTCACGGGCTGGTGTTCATCGCAGGCGCTAAACAGGAATGCGGCGAAATGCAAACCAGCGGCGGGCGTGTCTTGAACTGCGTCGGCGTCGCCCCAACCGCCAGCGAGGCGCGGCAACAGGCCTACGACGCCATCGCGCAAGTGCAGTTCGACGGCATTACTTGGCGCCGCGACATCGGCCAATGAAAAAACAGCACATCGAAGCGCTGCTCGCCGCCAACGCCCGCTGGGCGGAAGACTTCGCGCGCGACAACCCCGGCATCTTCGACGCCCTCGCGGCGCAGCAAAACCCCGCCTACCTCTGGATTGGCTGCTCGGACAGCCGCATCCCGGCGAACCAGGTGATGGGGCTCTTGCCGGGCGAAGTCTTCGTGCACCGCAACGTCGGCAACCTCGTGCACGCGATGGACATCAACTGCCACAGCGTTATCCAGTACGCGGTGGACGAGCTGCAAGTGAGCGACATCATCGTCGGCGGCCACTACGACTGCGGCGCGGTCAAGGCGGCGCTCTCCATGAAAGACCACGGTATGCTCAACCACTGGCTAAGCAGCATCAAGGACATCTACAACGGCAACCGCGCCAACTTCGCCCTTGCCGACGAACAGGGCAAAATTGACCGCCTGTGCGAGCTGAACGTCATCGAGCAGGTGAAAAACGTCTGCAAATACAACGAAGTACAACGCGCCTGGGCGCGCGGGCAACAGCTCTTTGTCCACGGCCTCATCTACAGCGTGCACGATGGCCGCCTGCGCGACCTGCATTGCTCGGTGGACAGCAACGACGCGCTCGAAGAAATCTACCGTTTCAAGCATTAAGCCGCCGCCCTTCCCCTCCGCAAAAAAACAAAGACCACAGCAAACAGCCATGAAAAAAACACTCGCCCTCCTCATCCTCCTCGCCATCGCCCCCGCCCGCGCCGCCGACTTCCAGCCCGCACCGCCGCCCGCCGACGTACAAGAAGCGCTCATCGCCGCGCTGAAAAACGGGCGCAACACCGCCGCGATGGTCGAATACATCGACGCCATTGCCACCGTCCCCTTCTCCAGCGACATCTACGAAATCAGCTTCAAGGGCGGCAATAACGAAATCCTCTACGTCAGCAAAGACGGCGGCTACATCTTCCAGGCGGACATCATCGCCGTGCCGGACGCACTCAACATCACCCGCGAACGGCGCGAAGCCATCGCCGCCGCCAAAGGCCTGGCGACCGAAGAAGCCCCCACCCCACCCGCCGCCAAAAGCGCGGACGACCCGCCCGCCAAACCCGGCAAAAAACCCGGCGATGGCCAATTTGCCGCGCTTGCCAGCGAGCTCGCCCTGAAAGAAGTCAAAGGCGACGGCAAACGCCGCCTCTGGCTTATGACCGCGCCCGACTGCGATATGTGCAAAACCCTCGAAGAACAAATCGCCAACATCACAGACGTCACCCTCTACCGCTACCTCTACACCGCGGACGACAGCACCACCCAGCGCGCCATCGCCATCCGCTGCCACCACAACCCGAACGAAGCCCTGCGCGACTACCTCCTCTACAGCCTCGCCAGCGAGGCCAAGCCGGACGAAACCTGCGCCAGCGCCGCCGCCGACAAACAAAAACGCATCCGTGACGAAATTGGCGAACACGCCGACCGCGCCGAACTGCCGGTACTGTTCTTCCCGGACGGCGAAGAAACCCGCGTGCTGGCTGCCGACAGCGACGAACTCGACCGCTGGATTACCATGCACCAGACCGCCAAAGCGGACGACGATAAAACAGAAAACACCCCGGCAGGCGACAGCAGCGGCGACACCCCGCCCGCGACTGACACCGCCCCCGCCACACCAGAAAACAGCGAAGACAGCGACCCCGCCCCGACCGGCAGCGCGGTGGACATCAGCAACAACAGCGCCGACCGCCCTGCCCCGCTGGACGCCAACCAAAACCCGCAACCACCCGCCAGCGACAGCACCACCGCCCCGGCAACGGACGACAAGCGCCCGCCCGCGGTACAAGTCGTGCGACCACGGCCCTAAACCGTACCGGCACCAATCACCCGAGGAAACCCCATGACCCCACCCATCCAGGCCGTTGCCTTCGACAAGGACGGCGTCACCTTCGACTCCGAGCGCATCTACGCCGAAGCGCTGTTGCAAACGCTGACCGAACTGCCCCGTCCGCCTGCCGACCCCGCTGCCGTGGTTGCCTCGTGCAGCGGACTGAGCTGTGCCGCGACGGCGGCGCTGTTGCAGGAAAAACTCGGCGCGGATGTGGATATGGACGCTTTTTTCCGCCGCTGGTTTGCCCGGCGCGACGCCATCATCGCCACGCGCGGCGTGCCGTTCATGCCGGGGGCGGACGCGCTGATAGAAGCACTTTATGCCGCAGGCTACCCGCTGGCGCTGGTGACGGCGGATGACCTCGACAATGTCCTCGCCGATTTTCAGCGCTGCCCGCAGCCGGAGTTGTTGCAGCGGTTTTCGGTAGTGATTACCGCCGATGATGTCGCCAACACCAAGCCTGACCCGGAGCCGTATCAGCGCGCCGCCGCCTATCTGGGCGTCGCGCCGGAGGCGATGCTGGTGCTGGAGGATTCGGATGTGGGCGCGCAGGCGGCGCTGGCCGCCGGTTGTCCGGTTTTCCTGCTGGCGGCCGACCGTCAGCCCGCGCCGCAGATTGCGCAGGCGGTGCGGCGCATCATCCGCGATCACGACGCGGTGCGGGAGGTGCTGTTATGAAGCCTGTAATCAAGGCGGTCGCGCTCGACAAGGACGGCGTGACTTTTGATACGGAGCGCCTGATTTACCGCGCTTTTCGCGAGCTGATTGCGCGCGAGAAGCTGCCCATCGAACCGGAGCTGTTTGCGGAGCTGGTCGGCAAGCCGCCGGAGGTTTATCTCAAGGTGCTGGGCGAGGCGCTGGGGCAGGAGATGGCGCTGGATGATTTCATCGCGCACTGGTTCGCGCTGCGCGACGAGATTTTCTCGG
The DNA here is from genome assembly GCF_057314735.1 of Cardiobacterium sp. Taxonomy (NCBI): domain Bacteria; kingdom Pseudomonadati; phylum Pseudomonadota; class Gammaproteobacteria; order Cardiobacteriales; family Cardiobacteriaceae; genus Cardiobacterium; species Cardiobacterium sp. The sequence continues at coordinate 5,851 of NZ_DBHKZK010000063.1, read as the reverse complement.
TGGAAGGCGCGCCGTTCATGCCCGGTGCCGACCGCCTGATTGAGTATTTGCACGGCGCGGGCGTGCCGCTGGCACTCGTTACCGGTGATTTCCGCCGCAATGTCGAGCAGGATTTTGCCCGCAGCACCCGCCCGGCGCTGTTCCAATGCTTTGATGTGGTGATTACCCATGATGATGTCGCCCGCCCCAAGCCCGACCCGCAGCCGTATCAAATGGCGGCAGCGGCGCTCGGCGTCGCCCCGGAGAACCTGCTGGTGGTGGAGGATTCGCCGCCCGGCGTGCTGGCGGCGGTGGAGGCGGGCTGCCGTACCCTGATTTTGCCGGGTTACGGTATGATAATGCCCGATTTGGCGGCGCGCGCCTGGCGCACCGTTTCTCACCATGATGAAGTCCGCGAGCTGTTCGATGCCCACCGTGCCTGAAGAATTGCGCCTGGCCAAAGGCGGCGACACCCTCACCGTAACGTTTGCCGGAACGCCTTACCCGCTCAGCGCCGAGTATTTGCGCGTCTGCTCGCCCTCTGCCGAGGTGCGCAACCACGGCGGCGCGTGGACGCTGGTTGCGGGACGGCGCAAGGTGCTGATTCGCCGCGTCGAGCCGGTTGGCAGCTACGCAGTGCGGCTGTACTTCAGCGATGGCCACCACACCGGCATTTACACTTGGGAAACGTTGCACGATTTGGCGCTTAACGCCGACGACTACTGGCAACGCTATCTGCAAGCCCTCGCCGCAGAGGGCAAAACACGGGACGAGAAATGACAGAGAAAGAACAAACCCACTTCGGCTACGAGACCATTGATTCAGAAGAAAAAGAAGGGCGCGTCGGCGCCGTGTTTGATTCCGTCGCAGGCAAATACGACCTGATGAACGACGTCATGAGCGCGGGCATCCACCGCGCCTGGAAAAACTGGTACGTCTGGCAGACCGGCGTCAAGCCGGGCGAGGCAGTGCTGGATTTGGCGGCAGGCACGGGCGACATCACCCTGCGTCTGGCCAAACGGATGCGCGGCAAAGGCGCGGGCGCGGACATCGAAGGGCGGCTGGTGTCGTCCGACATCAACGCGGCGATGCTGAAAATCGGCGAAGAGCGCCTGACCAACAAAGGCTGGCTCGCGAACCTCGAATTTGTCATCGCCAACGCCGAAGCGCTGCCGTTCGAGGACAACAGCTTCGACCTCATCACCATGGCGTTCGGCCTGCGTAACGTCACCCATCAAGACAAGGCGCTCGCGGAAATGGCGCGCGTGCTGAAGCCGGGCGGGCGGGTGCTGGTGCTCGAATTCTCGCGCCCGAAAAACGCCGTCATCAACCGCTTCTACGACTGGTACAGCTTCACCTTCCTGCCAAAAATGGGCGCGCTCATCGCCAAGGACGCCGACAGCTACCAGTACCTCGCCGAATCCATCCGGATGCACCCGCCGCAAGAAGAGTTGAAAGCGATGTTCGCCGCCGCCGGACTCGCCGACTGCGAATACCAGAATTTGAGCAACGGCATCGTCGCCATCCACAAAGGAGTCAAACCCCATGCTTGAAACCTTTATCAACGGCCGGGTGCTGGCGCGCCTCATCAACAGCGCCCTGCGCCTCGACCCGGCGGCGCGCGACAAACTGGCGGCGTTGAACGGCCGCCGTATCAGCCTCGACCTCGGCTGGCGCGCCCAACCGTGGCTCATCGAAATCCACGACGGCGAGCTGCACTTCTCCGACGACCACGCTACCCTCTGCGACGTGCGTCTTTCCGGCAACCTGAGCGGCTTTCTCCAGCTCTTCAAAAAACCGGCAAACAGCAGCACGCCGCCGCGCGGCAAACTCTACATCGAAGGCGACCTGCACGCCGCGCAACAATTCCAGCGCGTCATGGGCGAACTCGCGCCCGACTTCGATGCCGTCTTCCGCGAGCGCTTCGGCGAACGCCTCGGCAGCACCCTTGCCGACGCCGCGCGCCGCCTGCGAGCCCACGGCGAAGCGGGCAAAGCAGCGGTTGAGGCCAAACTGCGCGCCTTCCTCAGCGAAAACGGCTGCGCCACCCGCGCGGACGCTGCCGACTTCGCCCGCCGCGTGCAGGCACTCACCGCCCGCCTTGCCCGCCTCGAAACCCGCTTCGCCACGGAACACTGACCACAATGCTCGCCTCCACCCGGCGCATGAACCACATCGCGCGCGTCCTCATCCGCTACCGCCTTGACGAACACCTGCCGGACGAAGGCGCCTTTCGCTGGCTGCGCCGCCTCGCCCGCCTCCACCCAGCCCATTACCGCCGCGACAACGCCGACGCCAGCCTCGGCAAACGGCTGCGCCTCGCGCTGCAAGACCTCGGCCCCATCTTCGTCAAACTCGGCCAAACCCTCTCCACCCGCCCCGACCTGCTCTCGCCCGACCTCCTCGCCGAACTGAGCCAATTACAAGACAAAGTGCCGCCCTTCCCCGGCGCAGAAGCGCGCGCCATCATCGAAGCTGCACTGGGCGAACCGATAGACGCCGTCTTTGCCGCCTTTGACGAGAACGCGCTCGCCTCCGCCTCCGTCGCCCAAGTCCATGCCGCGACCCTGTTGAGCGGCGAAGACGTCGTCGTCAAAGTGTTGCGCCCCGGCGTCGAAAAAGCCGTCGCCGCCGACATCGCGCTGATGTACCAACTGGCGCGGCTCGCCAACTGCACCAGCGATGGCCGCCGCCTGCGCCCGGTCGAAGTCGTGCGCGAATTTGAAAACACGCTCGCCAACGAACTCGACCTGATGTTTGAAGCGGCGAACGCCAGCCAACTGCGCGCCAACTTCAAAAACTCGCCGCTGCTGTACGTCCCCGAAATCCATTGGCGCTACTGCCGCCCCAACGTGATGGTGATGGAGCGCATCCGCGCCACCAACATCGCCGACGAAGCCGCCATCCACGCCGCCGGTACCAACATGAAAGTGCTGGCCGAACGCGGCGTCGAAATATTTTTCACCCAAGTCTTCCGCGACAGCTTCTTCCATGCCGATATGCACCCCGGCAACATCTTCGTTTACACCGACCAGCCGGAAACCCCGCGCTACTGCGCCATCGACTTCGGCATCATGGGCTCGCTCACCCCGGAAGACCAGCACTACCTCGCCGAAAACTTCCTCGCCTTCTTCAACCGCGACTACCGCCGCGTCGCCGAACTACACGTCGAATCCGGCTGGGTACCGCGCGACACCCGCGTCACCGACTTCGAAGCCGCCATCCGCAAAGTATCCGAGCCCATCTTCGGCAAACCCATCAAAGAAATCTCCTTCGGCGCCTTCCTCGTCAGCCTCTTCCAGACCGCGCGCCGCTTCAATATGCACATCCAGCCGCAGCTCGTCCTCCTGCAAAAAACCTTCTTCAACGTCGAAGGCCTAGGCCGCCGCCTCTACCCGGAGCTGGATTTATGGACGACCGCCAAACCCGTACTCGAAGCGTGGATGAAAACCCAAATCGGGCCGCGCGCCGTACTCAAACAAATGCGCTACCACGCGCACGAATACGCCAAAACCCTGCCGCTGCTGCCGCTGCTCGCCACCCGCGTACTACAACAACTCGACCAGCCGCCACCGCGCCCGGCGCGACAACGCACCAACCCGCGCCTGCTCGCCGGAACACTGCTGCTCATCGCCGCCGCCGCCCTTTGGATTACCGGCAACCCGCACGGATTCTGGCAACACGCAGCACTCGCCATCATGGCCGCCGTCGGCATTTGGCAATGGCTAAAACCCGGCGGAACTTGAACCCTGTAGGGTGGGGCTTGCCCCACCAAATACCCCCTCATCATTAAATGATTACACCGCACAGCCGAACCAGCCACCATCCCCAACCCGTTTACATACACCAACCCCGCTACCCTGTATGTAAATCAAATAGCAAACTGTAGCAAACTGTAGGGTGGGGCTTGCCCCACCGGACAACCCGCAAAAATTTGGTGGGTCAAGACCCACCCTACGACCGTACATAAACCCGCAAACCCAAACCGGAGACCCCAAATGCTACGCAGCAGCGACACCCGCGCCCAAAGCGATTCCGAAAAATGGCACAAATACACCGGCACCAACATCCTGCCGATGTGGATCGCCGACACCGAATTTCTCGCCGCGCCGCCCATCCTTGACGCCCTGCGCGACCGCCTCGACCACGGCGTCTTTGGCTACGGCTACCGCCAGCCGCGATTCGTCAACGCCGTCAAAAAACACTGCCATGACCGCTACGGTTGGCACATCGAAGACGACTGGATCCTGCCGCTGACCGGCGTCGTCCCCGGCCTCAACTTCAGCCGCGCCATCAGCCAACTGCACGGCAAAAACCGGGCCGTCCTCGTTGAGCCCGTCTATCCGCACCTGCGCAAACACCCGGCGCTGTTGCCCGGCTTCAGCGACAGCGGCTCGCCCTGCAAACTGGAAAACGGCCGCTGGGTGCCGGACTTTGACGCACTGGAAGCCAACATCAACGACGACACCGGCCTGCTGCTCCTCTGCCACCCGCACAACCCGATTGGCCGCGCCCACACCGACGACGAACTCGCGCGCTACAGCAGCATCGCCGAAAAATACGACCTCATCGTCTGCGCCGACGAAATCCACTGCGACCTTATCCTGAACGGCAGCCGCCACCGCCCGTTTGCCAGCCTCGGCGACGACCAGCGCAGCCGCACCATCACCCTGATGGCGGCGAGCAAAACCTGGAACATCGCCGGACTCTCCTGCGCCTTTGCCATCATCGCCAACCCCGAACTGCGCCGCGACTTCCAGCGCGTCAGCGCGGGCATGACCGGCGACGTAAACGTGCTCGGCATGACCGCGACCATCGCCGCGCTCGAACACGGCGAACCGTGGCGACAAAAAATGATCCAATACCTGCGCGAAAACGCCGCCCTCACCGAACGCCGCATCAACGCCACCGGCAAACTGCACATGACCCCGGTGGAGGCAACCTACCTCGCCTGGATCGACGCGCGCGATCTTGGCGTCGAAAACCCGCAGAAATTTTTTGAACAACACGGCGTCGGCATGAACGACGGCGCGGACTTTGGCGCCCCCGGCTTCGTCCGCCTCAACTTCGGCTGCCCGCGCGAAATGCTGGAAGAAGCGCTGGAGCGCATCGAAATCGCCGTCACCAAGCTAACACACGCCTAATAAAGCCCTCCTACAATGCGCGCCATCGGAAGCAGACACGCCGCCGATACGAACCCAAAATCCAGGAGTTAGCCAAATGACCAAAACCCTACTCGCCCTCGGCCTCACCGCCCTCATCGGCAGCACCCCTGCCCTTGCCGGACACGACCATGACCACGGCCACAAAGGCCCGCGCAAGGATGTCGTCGCGCTGGAACAAAGCAAAATCAGCGCCGCGCAAGCCATCGCCATCGCCGAAAAAGACACCGGCGCCACCGCCGACAACCTCGAACTCGAACTCAAACGCGGCAACGCCGTCTATGAAATCGACCTGCACGACGACAAACAGGAATACGAAATCCGCGTTGACGCCATCAGCGGCGAAATCACCGCGCGCAAAAGCGAGTACGAAGACAAACTGCCACGCCGGGGCACCATCACCCTCGCCCAGGCAATAGAGACCGCCGAAAAAGAGACCGGCGCCAAGACCGTCGAAGCCGACCTCGAAGGCAAACGCGGCGGCCTCATGTATGAAATCGAGCTGCTCGGCAACGACACCCGCCACGACGTGGACATCAGCGCCGACGACGGCAAAGTGCTGCGCAAAGACGAAAAAAAGTGCCCGCCGCGTATGGGCGGCATGAAAGACGGCAACAACCCGCCGCCTCCGCCCGCTGAAACCTCGGCAGCACAATATAGCCATCCACCGAAAGCCTCATACGGTGTTGCGTCGCCTGACCGGGCACCCT
>NZ_DBHKZK010000062.1:0-2093 GCF_057314735.1 Cardiobacterium sp. | reverse complement strand
TCCGTTGCTTTTTGTTTGCCCGCCGTTTATCAGCATACATTTTAGGACACCACCTGATAGTGTTTCGCATCCGGTTTTTTGCCATTTTTCTGTGAAAACGGTGATGTTTTCCACAAATGCGTCCGCAATGGCCGTGATTGCACCCGCAAACAAAGGTGTCTGTAAATTCCCGTCAAGGCGGCGATTGCGCACCAATCAAGGCGGTAGTCGTAGGGTGGGGCTTGCCCCACCGAATAAAATGCGTCTGCCGCTTCATTGCACCATAGGGTGCGTCTTGACGCACCGCTCCTGCGTTGTTCGCGGGCTTGGCTGCCCCGCCATCAATTACGACACGGATCATCCATCCGTCGTTTCGTAGGGATGGTAGGGGCGGTTAGCGCAGCGTAACCGCCCGGCGGGACGCATTCCCGCTGTTCCGCCCGCGAGATATGCCCGCCGCTTCACCGCGCGGTACAAAAAGCGCTAGCATAGCGACACATACACCACGAGCGGAGCAACCCATGATCTACCGACTGCACGGCACCATCCAGCCCTACGCCTGGGGCGGCCACGACTACATCCCGCAACTGCTGCGGCGCGAGCCGAGCAACCTGCCCGCCGCCGAACTGTGGTTTGGCGACCACCCGCAGGCACCGTCGCAAATCGAAGCCGACGGCATCACCCTGCCCTTTAACGACTGGCTGCAAAAAAACCTCGCCCACGCCCTCACTCCCGCCTCGCGCGCCCGCTACGGCGACCGCCTGCCGTATCTTCTGAAAATCCTCGACGTGCGCCTGCCGCTCTCCATCCAGGTGCATCCGGACAAGGCGCAGGCGGAAGCGGGCTACACGCGCGAAGAAGCGGCGGGCATCAACCGGGGCGCGGCGAACCGCAACTACCCCGACGACAACCACAAACCGGAAAGCATGATCGCGCTGGGCGATTTCTGGCTGCTGCACGGCTTTGCCCCGCCGGACGTGATAGAAGCGCGCCTTGCCGCCCGTCCCAGCCTCGCCACCATTGCCCACCTCATCCGCGCGCGCGGCCTGAAAGACGCCTACACCCACATCATGCAAATCCCGCGCAGCACCGTCACCACCTGGCTCAAGCCGCTGCTGGACGCGCCCGCGCCACGCGCGCCCTGCGACAACCCCGACTACTGGCTGCACGAAACCGTGCGCCTGATGCGCATTGACCCGCTGCACCCCGACCACGGCCTGCTCTCCTTCTACCTGATGAACATCGTCCATATGCAGGCGGGCGAAGGCATCTTCCAGCGCGCGCGCCTGCCGCACGCCTACCTGCGCGGGCAGAACATCGAACTGATGGCGGCGTCCAACAACGTGCTGCGCGCCGGGCTGACGCCAAAACACATCGACCTGCCGGAGCTGCTGCGCATCATTGACGCCGAACCGGTGCGTCCCGCCATCATCCCGCCGCCGTCGCTAGACAGCCTTGACCCTTATACCTACCCGGCGCCGGTGGACGACTACACCCTCGCCACCGCGCGCCTGCCGCAGGGCGAAACGCTGCACCTGCAAAGCCGCGAGGCGACCATCGTGCTCAATCTGGACGGCAAACTGCGCCTGCGTGCCGACGGACAACAACTGGAACTGCTGGGCGGCGAAGCGGCCTTCCTCACTCCGGCAACCGACTGCGAACTGACCACCCACGGCGAAGCCCGCTTTGTCATCGCCAGCAATCACTGAATTGCACACAAAACCAAACCCCACCGCGGCGGGGGATGTTACAAAGCGGGCAGTTCGGTCTACGTGGCTGGTATCGAAGCCACGCGAGAGCGCGAATTGAAACCCCTACATCGAATACCGGCTTTTACTCGCCATCCCGTCGCTCCCGACGAGGGAGCGCGAATTGAAACCAGATCTCGCTGGTATCCTGCCCATGTCCCCATATGTCGCTCCTCACGCGGGAGCGCGAATTGAAACCTTACAAATTCAAAGATTTTCCAAAGCAGCCAGCGTCGCTCCCCTCGCGGGAGCGCGAGTTGAAACGTCCTGTCCGTCGATGATGACACGGCCCTTGAGGTGGTGTCCTAAAATAGACTTCCTTCCAAACTATAACCTGCATGGCAACCCGACAAAATTCCAAACCTG
>NZ_DBHKZK010000061.1:0-40653 GCF_057314735.1 Cardiobacterium sp. | reverse complement strand
TGACAAGGAGGCATACAAAAAGCGGCATCTGGTGGAGAATTTCTTCTGCGATTTATAGCCATCCACCGAAAGTTTCAGACAAGACGCGCCGCTGAAGATAGTACGCGGTTGTACGGCGAAGCGGCGCAACACAGTATGAGGCTTTCGGTGGATGGCTATAAAGGAATACAAGAAGATAGCGATGCGTTCAGAGAAGACTGACGAATCCTTCGCTGCCAATATTTATTTGGCGGCTACGATTTTAAGTCTCACATAGTTGTCAACAGGCCCTAGCGAATAACGGTCATCTGTACTCTTGGGCACGCCATGCAGTACGAATAGCCTGCTATCTTCGCAAAAAAGAAAACTGTTACTCCAAGATACTAACGTATAGGTACATTTAAAACACCATACATTTCGGGATGCTATCTCGTCAGTTTCCCTGATATGACTTAATCATATAATTTGGCTGCTCCAAAGCCCCCATACATTTATGCATATCCCACTCTATATCTATATTTCCTACCAATTCTCGGGGACCCAAAGCATTACGATCAAAAAAACGATCCATATGCTTATAGTATCCTGTATTTAAACGCCAAATTGCACCCCATCTTTCACGAGTCCAAATATCACCTTTAACAGCCAACTCAACATCATCATATAAATGATGCAATTCAGGGCTCTCCAGTTGGTTTGCCCCGCTAATCTTTGATTTAAGATAACCTGGCGGAAAAGCGCGCTCATAATGTCCCGTCCTCGCATCCATAGAATGAGAAGGCAATCGGGCTAAGAACGGCTCAGATAGTGCCATGGGGTCAATCCAATAGGATTGATAACCACCTTTCCAAGGCTGCATTCCGATAAAACAAGATATATAGATACCAGGGTTGCGATATACCAAGCTCCCAGTATAGAACCACCCATAAGATTGATACCACCCTTCAAGTGGGCCTATAACCGGTTTTAGCCCCAAGTATTGATAATAAAAGCCACGCTCATCAGCATTACCATGTACATCAATAACTGGAGCCGTATAAGTAATCGGAGAAAATAAAGTAAGAGCAAGTGGCGAGCGTATGAAGACAGAAGTAAGAGCTACAGGTACAAAAAGCATCATCATGAAGACAATTTTTCTTTTATCATTAGAAGGAATTATTATGACCATTATGATAATTGCCATGACCATAGAAGAGCTCAAAAAACGCCCCAACATATAATCTGCCCCAACATAACACAAATAGACTATTTGTAATATAATTCCTGTTGCCAATAGAAGTGCAATATTTCGCTTAAAGAGACCGCACAAGACGGCAAGAAATACAATTGAGAGTGTAACGGCATCATTCAGTAAATTAAACTTAAAATATTCATACGCCTTACTTAAATTTTTGGATAACGGCACACCATTATTTACTTTTGCGAGTGCTGTATTGGGAACAAAACTACCATAGTAAATAATTGAGAAAATCTCCCAAAAAATCATAGGTAATAACCCCAGTAAGATATAAAGCAAAGCTTTGGGTTCCTCCCGAATTGCGCGAATAAACAAATATAAAGACGCAGGTAAAACCAACAAAATACCATCTGGTCGCGTCAAGAATAGGCCCGAAAAAATTAGACTACACCATAATAATTTATGTCGAAGAGATATATCCTGGCTAACAAGAAAATAAACATATCCTACTATTAGAATATGTAATAATGAATTTTCCAGTCCTGATGATGAATAATCCACAAAAGCCCGAGAAAACAATAAAATAATTATGACCAGTAATGCTTGAATAGGCGTATCCGGTTTGTTCTTGGCAACCAAACGAGCATAAATATATAAAAAACCAAGCAAGCACAGATAGTTTAAAACCAATGCTACATAATATGGCGAATGGGCAATAAAATTTCCAATAACAAGCAATATATACCATAACGGGTGCGTATAGACTTGAACCCGCTCACCAATATTCCAGACAGGGCCATATCCAGCAAGCATATTATCAACAGAGCGAAAAGTAATAAACGCATCCTCTGCCACCCAAGCAGTATTGATAAAAGCCAAACTAAAAAGGCAAAATATAACGAACAATACAAAACGAAAAGAAAATAACTTAGCCATATTTTTCCTCAGTAAAAGAACAAAACACTCCATGTCTCAAGAGATAGGGAGAACCCACTAACCGTAACATAGGCGAATCAGCTATCGAGTCCGAATAAGCACGACTATCCGGGAAATGCGAACCATACAAGGCTTTGATTCGACGTACTTTAGCCTCACCATAACAATTTTCGCCATCAATTTTACCAGTTAATATTCCATTCTGAATTTGTAAACGTGTCCCTATTACGTCATCAAATCCATAATTCGCAGCCCAATATTTCAAATAAATTTCAGGAGAGGCGCTGACCAAAATACAAGAAAATCCTTCATTTTGGCATTGTCGCAAAATTTGTAATCCATTACTACGCAAAAAAATTGTCAAATCATCTTGGGCAAACTGTTTGGAAATTTCCCTAATATCACTTTCCTTTTTATTTGAAAGAAAACTACTTAAAATTATTTCCTTCGCTCTATGATTTTCAATAAATTTAAGCAAATATCCCAATAAGACAGGGCTATGAAAAAGGATTTTTTTATAAAAGGTACTACTTCCCGACACCTTGCGCAAAAAAGGCAACAAGCTGTCTTTTACAGTCAACGTGCCATCAAAATCAAAAAAGGCAAAAGGGCGGTTCATAATGATAACCGTTTAAAAATAAATTCAGGGATCGATTTAATAATACACATAATACCTTGCCAAAACCAAGGCAAATATACTTCCCCCTTTCCCTTACGCATTGCATTCACAATTCCTTTAGCTATTTTTTCAGGGTCAGCCCAAAGCACACCATCTCGTTCAAATCCATCTGTCATCGGAGTTCGAACGAATCCGGGCTTAATAGTAACAACCGAAATATTTTTCTTCATCAATCTATTTCGTAGCCCTTGCATAAAAATAGAGACCGCCCCTTTGGCACTGCCATAAACATAATTGCTTTGACGCCCTCGATCTCCGGCGACGGAGCTGATAGCTGCAATAACACCACTCTCTTTTTTCGTAAACAGATTGGCAGCTATGGATAGCAAGCTGATAACACTTAATGCATTAATGTGGAAACTATCTAGCATTAATGGAATGTTATTCTCGCAATCTGGTTGTATCGGTAAAATACCATGCGCCACTAAAACACTATCTAAACTTCCCAAAGATTCCTGCGCCATAGAAAAAAGTGCTTCATGACGAGAATAATCTGTTAAGTCTGCTGTTATGCCAGCAATAATTTGTTCTGGTGCAGCACGAACCTTAAGATCTGCAAGTAAAATATCCAGTTTCTCTTTATCACGAGCAATACAAAAAACAGATGCCCCATTTTGAACTAGTTGCTGTACTGTACACGCTGCAATAGCAGAGGTTGCACCAAAAATAACGGTACGATTTAACGTATTCATTTTGTAACGCGTTCCCAAAAATGTGAAGAAAATTTTGAATCTATAAAAGCAGAAAAAGCTTCCCACTGAGGATAGTGGGAGCGAAATAATGAACCCGGCATTCGTGCGTCTTTCCCAGGATAAAGTACCCCCTGATATTCATTGACAATAGCATCCAGCCTCGAAAAAAGACGCGAAGTTACATCACCTTTATTGGGAAAATCCAAAGCTAATGTAGTACCAGCACGTGGGAAAGAAAGCATTCCAATCGAAGGAATATCACCAAAACTTTTTAAAACTGCCAAAAACGATCCCTGCCCACTATGGTTAATTGCAGCCAGCAATTTTCTTATTCCTTCCTTCTCACTATGCGGTGGAAATACGCATTGATACTGATAAAATCCGCGATACCCGTAAATTCTATTCCAGTCATAAATGCCATCCAATGGGTAAAAAAATGGTTTGTATCCGGTTAAACCTGTCTTGTTTGTGCGATTTTTATGATAATACAATGTATTAAATACCTTGACACTCAAATTATTAACCAAGGATAATGGCATTTCAAATGGCACCCGCCAGTTATGACCAACGGAAGGGAAAGGTTGTTCCACCGCTGAGGCATGGCGGCCTAAAAACATCACACCTCTACCAGAAGAAAGACAATCAATCCACGATGCGCTACATGGCCATAAAGGTTGCATTGCCTGATTAAGTTCCCAATATTCATCCAAATCTCGAAAGCTGCGATTTTCCGTCCACATCAGTGGATTATGTATAGGCATCAATTGTATTTCTGCCCATGTAATCAGGCCTGTTAGACCTAACCCGCCTACAGTAGCCGCAAATAGCTCTTTATTTTCTTGCGGAGACAGAATTAATCGACTCCCATCAGAACGTAGCAATTCCATCTTGTTGACATGATGGCCAAATGTGCCTGCAACATGATGGTTTTTCCCATGCACATCATTAGCAATCGCTCCCCCCACTGTAATTAGTGCCGTTCCTGGAGTAGTAGATAAAAACCAGCCATGTGGTACAACCAAGGCTAAAATATCTGACAATTTCGTTCCAGCATAACATTGTAATATGCCATTTTTACGATCAAATGAGATGAATTTATTGAGTCCCAGTGTTTTTAACAAAACTCCCTTTTCTGTTAAACAGACATCGCCATAACTACGAGCGTTTCCTTGAACCGTAAAAACGGGTGTTGATATCCTCTTTGGAAGCACAGGCATATCTAGCGAATGAATTTCCGCAGGACGCAAATGTGGTAAACGATTCCATGAAAGATAGAGACTGCTCATCTAAATCTCCTGACAAAATAAAATTATAACAACATAAATATACTGTCATCCCAATTCTTATTCATCCTTGGGCTCACGATAACTTCGGAATAAGGCCAATATACCAATGGCTACGGCAAACCATAAGGTCGTCATACGAATAAAGACGGTTAAGGCTATGGCTGCTGGCATATCAATTCCCCGCACTATCAATAGTGATATCATAGCACCCTCCGCACCGCCAAGACCTCCTGGTAAAAATGATAAAGCGCCTATCAATACAGATAGAGAATATACAAAAATAGCAAAAGTAAAGCTCGAATAGTCACCAAATCCAGCCCAATATAAAACTAAATAAAATGCGACAGCTTCACACCCCCAGGCTAAAATACTTATAGCACTACTTAAAAACATAATTGTCGGAGAATGACAAAGCCGTACCTGCTGTATAATCTCCAATACATGAAACAACCATTGATGTTTACTTTCGGTGCATTGGATTTTTTTACGTATCAGATTAACAATAGGGGGGTAAAATAAAATCAATAAAAAAAACAGAATAAGCATTATTGTTATTAAAATAGGCAATCTTGCTTGTGGAAAATTCCACAAACCAATACAGGATAATGCCACAATACCCAATAAATCTGAGAAGCGCTCACTAACGAGTGCAGCTAAGGATGATGAAATAGGTACTCCTTTTTGACGCAAAAAAAAGCAACGAATTCCCTCTCCCGCTTTTCCTGGTGTCGTCGTCAATGCAAATCCGGCCAAATAAATTCGCCAAGAAGACATTGATGGTACAGAATAATTCAGATGTCTCAAGTAAAGCTGCCAACGGAAAAAACGTAACAGATAATTTAGCAATGACAACAGGAGGGAAATTATCAATCCAGTCCACCCGATTCTTTGCATTACTGTCCATACAGCGGTACGTCCCGCATAAACAGATGCTCCTACATAGAGCAATATTCCAATGACTACAGAAAATATTACAGCCTTAATACGCCAAGAAAGCTGATCCGGTTTTTGTTCCAATTCATGTTCTTTTTGTTCCAATTCATGTTCTATTGACATATCAATATTACCAGCGTCATACCAACCCAACAGCTTCCCGTCAAAAGCAAATGTTTATCGGTAAAAAGATCCTTGGCCGTATCCGTCCCTTTACCGTGTCGATGTAGCAAAAACAGATAGCGGAAGATACCGTAAATTACTAAAGGAAGGGTATAAATCAGCTTACTTGTTCCCTGCGTCCGAATTGTTTGATACGAGACCGTATAAAGTCCAAAGCTGATAATCGCACACGCTGCCGTTATTGACGTAAACTGCTCCAGCATCGCCGTATTATATTCCGTCAACACCCGGCGAGATTTTTCTGCAAATGTATCGTCTGCCATTGCAGACTGTAATAACTCTGATGTGCGTTTACAGAAGCCCAAAAAGAGTGTCAACATCATGCCACAAAGTAATAACCACTCAGAGGGAGCTATTCCAATACCCCAAGTTCCAGCTAAAAGACGCAGCATAAAACCCATGGAGATTACGAATACATCCAATAAAACAATATGCTTCAGGCATAAGGAATAGGCAATATTCATCACAATATACGTCAACAGAATAGATACAAGTATCCAGTCCTTAAGTAAAAGGGTAGGAATAAACGTAACTAAAAATAGAATTATTGCGAGTTTTCTTGCGGCTGTAATTGATACTTTGCCGCTTGGAAGTGGACGGTAGCGTTTCTTTGGATGTGCCCTGTCTGCTTCTATATCAGACAAGTCATTTAATATATAAACAGCACTTGCAGATAGTGAGAAGGCACAAAAGGCCCAAGCTGCCTGCAATAGTGTATATATATCCCATTGTCGTGAGAAAAGAACGCCTACCAAGACAAAACTATTTTTAACATACTGGTGAGGACGCAGTAATTTTATGAGGTATTTAAATTTTTCCATTATTTATTTTCTAGTTGTCGAACATCGAAATCTGGTTGACAGGCAGGAATATTCAAATTATTTGCGGCACAATTAATCTTGATTTTTTCATTTATACGCCCAATAAAATCTTCGCGTGCTATATTGTTTATAGCCATCAATTCATGATAAGACTTTTTGGCTTCATCATTTTTATTTTGCAACAAATTCAGTATAATATCGAGCGTCAGCGTACTTGTGGTTTTATAGGGGCCATTATATTCTTTTGCCTTCTCAAAAATCATGGCAGCTTCTTTGATATTGTGCTCAATTTCCAATAACCCCAATGCATAACTATAATAAATTGCAAAAACATCACGTCTTGAAAGACCCTCGACCTGATAATTTTCACCAATTTCGTCCAAAACATCCGAGTATTCCCGAAGAAGTTTTATTCCTTCCGGATCTTTTTGATCCACCAAATATTGACCATATATAATAAAAGTTACCGGACGAAAGACCCCCGTCCTTTTTATTTCCTCCCGTTCTTTAGACATTAGTTCCTCTATATCCTTGCGAGGTACGTTAAATTCCATCATTGCACGCAAGAGCATAGGATGAAAAATGTGATTGTATTTTTCTTGAAAGATACTTATATGATACCAAAATTTCAGTTCATTTTGCCATATAGGTACCAATTGTATTGTTATGAATGTTATGGATGCCGCATAAAACATTCCGGCAGATATTGCAATAATTTTTCTTTTTTCCGCGAGGAAGGACAAGCCCAAAGCCACCAGAATAATAAAAAACGGCATCGCAGGAGAGAGAAAACGATCCTGGACAATATTGGCAGCCGTAGATATCGGGATTAAATATATAACCAAGGATATCATAATGAGATACCCCAAGATAGCGAAGACGAAATTCATTCTTCGCTTAAACCCAAAAAATACTACGGACGCGACAAATAAACATACCGCCCAAGAAACTATTTTATTTAATGGATTTACAAAATACTCAATAGGTAAAAACAACCCAAGATCATAGAATGGTAGCAGCGTTCTCGTAATATATTCTTTTATTGAGATTACTGGTATTTGGTTAATGATATATGTTTTGTAAATATAAGACGCTCCCATACCAAGGTGAGTCATACCACTAGCATAATACGCGCGTATAAATAAATAAATTATCGTTAACCCAAGCAAATTTACGAGTAGTGCATAATTTTTTACGAAAAAACTTTTAAATACCGGCGACCATGGTTCGCTATTAGAATGGTGCGCGAGCACCCATGTGCAAAATAGTGATGGAAGAAATAAAATTCCTGTTTCTTTGGAACCGAGCGCCGCCAAATATGCAAGTGATACAAGCAACGCGCGAAGCATTCCAGGTCGAATAGCTAAAAAAGCATAAATTGCCAGTATCAGAAAAAATGTGGCAAATGTATCAAATCGTCCTGCCACCCAAGCAGTTGCTTCAATATTCATGGGATGGCACAAATAGATAAGTGCTGATATTCCCGCTATCAAACCAGCAGACGCCGTTTTGCGCAAAATAAATTTAACGAGATGAAAGAGTAGTAAAGCCCCCATATAAAACACGACCAAATTTATGCCGTGGCTTACCCGGGGGCGCAAACCAAACAAATGAAATTCAGAAAACCAGCTAAGATGTACCAAGGGACGAAAATAACTTGTTCCTTCCAAAACAGGGCGTGCGATTAATTGCCAACTTAATGGATTATTGAGCAATTCCGGATTGTAAACAAAAAGTTCCCTATCATCCCATACATAATCAAATGCTAGCACCTGTCCATATAATAAAAAGAACAGACAAAAGCTAAACACATAAAATGCCACAATGCTGACATAAGGATACTTTTTCAGGTTATTCATCATTCCATTATTCCATTAAATTCACAATTAGAACCGCACGCCAATTCAGAATATCATCAAGACATTGTATTATATTTTAGTCAAACAGTCCAACAAAGATATTTTATTGACACGAAGTTGGCAGCCTGCGCTCTCCAACACTACCGCTACATTTCCAGCTAATGATCTGTCTATTCGTTGATTGCGGTACAGGTGTGATTATAACATTCTTTCCTGAATTGGCGCCTTTATCAAAGGTTATGGTAATAACCCCTGTATCTGGTGTTAAAACAGCTCCACCTGCAGGAAAATATTTTCCTTGCAGCAACTGTGTTGTTGCCATCAAATCGTCGCCCGCCGGGGGAAAATGTCCCTTGTCCCAATATTTTACTGCGATATCATTTTTTAATCCCGCCGTTACTACAAGTGCTTCACTTGCTTGTGTGCGGGCCAAATAGTCTTGATAGGCAGGAATGGCCAGTGAGGCAAGAATTCCAATGATGGCAACAACGATCATCAACTCAATTAAAGTAAAGCCTCCTTGCCTTACACGCACAATATTCATCATAAATTTCTCCGCATAATCTAAAAAAGCCCGGCATATAACCGGGCTTTCGTCTTTTCTGCTAATGAGCCGAAAATTATTGGCAAGTAGAAGGCAGACGGCGTTTTTCGATAGTGCCAGAGCAAACCCACTTGGTGATTTGACCAGTTGCGGTGTTGAGAACCGGAGATACAACCAGGTTTTTGTTAGAGTTAGCACCAGCATTGAAGTTGATGGTGTAAGCACCGGTAGCGTTATCAACGCTTACAGAACCTTTAGAGAAATATTTACCGCCCAATTCGCTTACAGTGCCAGCAACGTTCGGGTCGCTTTGTACGCCATTCAGGGTAGAGTTGGCAGAAGCATAAACGCCGATGTCAGCTTGCAGACCAGAAGAAGCTTTGAAACCTTCAGAAGCTTGGGTACGAGCCAGGTAGTCTTGGTAAGCCGGCAGAGCGATAGCAGCCAAGATACCGATAATGGCGATAACGATCATCAGCTCGATGAGGGTGAAGCCTTTTTGCATTTTTTTCATGAGATTTACTCCATTAGTTTTTCGGGTTTGAATTACAGCATTCGCTGCAGGTTGTAACAGCGTTTGCTGTTGTGAAGATATATGCTTCGGCTGTGCCATGTTTGTTGCGACATTATTTTTCAAATAGTTACGTGTAAAATCTGCCAAAGATGGTGAAAATTGTCCCAGTTTTGGGCGGGATTGGGGGCGTGCTGAATACGCTTTGGCCATTGGTCGCTTGCCGCATTCTGTCGTCCGCTGCCGCGCCGTGGCAGGTTATGCCGCTTTCAGACGGGCGTCGTCGTTATGCGGCATATGTGAGCTCAATACCGCATCACTGCGCCGCTGCGCCGGGGCAGTTATGGTAAAGTAGGGTTGTACCTTGTATAGAGGTGCGTTGTTCAATCGACAGGAGAATCCCATGCGCTACAAAAATGTCTTGCTTGTGACTGATTTGCGTGAAGACAGCGACATCGTCGCCAGTCGTGCCAAATGTATGCTGGAAGACCCGGACGCGAAGTTGCGTGTCTTGCACGTGATGGAGGAGACCGTCCTCACCGCCGGCTACGAAATCGTGCCGATCATCCCTATCAGCAATGAAGATGAAATCATCTCCGGTGCGCGCGAGAAGATGCAGCAACTGCTGGCACGGCACAAAATCATCGCCGACGATGCCCACGTTGAAACCGCGCTTTCCACCCGCCGCGGCATCCTGGATTACTGCGAAAAAATCAAACCGGATCTGATTGTTATTGGCCGCCATGTGCGCACCGGCCTGGCATCGCTGCTCGGTGCGACTGCGGATGACATCCTGCCCGGTGTGAATTGCGACGTGCTCGTCGTCAAACTTGGCGAGCCGGTATGACGCAAAACGTCCAGCGTTGTGCGGAAATCAGCCTGCCTGCGCTGCAGACCCTGCTCGGCGCGTATGGCCTGCAAGTGGCCATGCTGCCGGAAAATGCCGACATCCCTGGCAGTTACTGGGGCGCGCCGGAAGCGGGGCTGGTGCTGGACACCCTTTATATTCGCCCGGACACGCCGACCCATTCTGCCCTGCACGAAGCGGGGCACTGGATCTGCATGGACGATGCCCGCCGCGCCAAGCTGCATACTGACGCGGGTGGCACCGTCCTCGAAGAATGCGCCGTCAATTATTTGCAAATCCTGCTCGCCGAAGCCCTGCCCGATGTTGGCCGCGAACAGATGCTGCGCGACATGACCACCTGGGGCTACAGCTACCGCGAAGGCAGCGTGTATGCCTGGCTGGAAGGCGACGCCGCCGATGCCATTGCCTGGCTGCAACAGCGCGGTCTGATTGACGCCCAGCGGCAGAGAATTACCCACCGGTAAAACCCGCAGCGGGGTCGCCGTGGCATACTGCGCCCCGCTTTATCAACCCAAATCTTTCCAAGGAGAGAACTTAATGACATACAGCAAAATCCTGCTTGCCACCGCCATCGCCGCCACCATCGGCAGCGTCCAGGCCGTAGAACTGAAAAACGAGTCCGACAAGGTCGGCTACGCACTCGGCGTGGACATGGGCTCCACCGTCAAAGAAATTGGCGGCGACAAAATCAACCTCGAAGCCGTCATCAGTGGTCTGAAAGACGCCGCCGAAGGCAAAGAGCTGGCGATGAAGCGCGAAGACATGGACAAAACCATGCAAACCTTCGCCGAAGCACGCATGAAAGAAATGCAGGCGCAGCTTGAAAAAGAAATCGCCGCCAACGCCGAAGCGGGCAAAAAATTCCTCGACGAAAACGGCAAAAAAGACGGCGTGAAGACTACCGATACCGGTCTGCAATACAAAGTCGAAAAAGAAGGCAAAGGTGCCAAACCGACCAAAAGCGACAGCGTCACCGTCAATTACGAAGGTCGCCTGCTGGACGGCACCGTTTTTGACAGCTCCTACGAGCGCAAAGAACCGGTGACCTTCAACGTCTCCGACGTCATCCCCGGCTGGGTCGAAGGCCTGCAACTGATGAACGAGGGCAGCAAATACACCCTCTACATCCCGTCCAACCTCGCTTACGGCGAAACCGGCGCCCCGCCGAGCATCCCGCCGAATGCCACCCTGACCTTCGATGTCGAACTGCTCAAGGTAAATGGCGACACGGCCAGGGCAGAAGCCAAAGCCGCTGATGCCCAAGCTGCGGCCAACCCGACCGAAGCCAAACCGGCAGATGCCAAAGAAGCGAAAAAATAAGCGCCCTGCTGCGGCAACAACCAACGGCACCTGTAACGGGTGCCGTTTTTTGTCATCCCTGACGTGATACCATCGCTGCTCCAATCCCGCCGAAGCCTCCCATGACCGACTACCTCACCACCTGCCAGACCCGCATCGAAACCGTGCTGGCGCAAGCGCTGCCACCGGCGGGCGAACGCCTTGCCGATGCGATGCGCTACGCCACCCTCGGCGGCGGCAAACGCCTGCGCGCCGCGCTCCTCTACGCCACGGCTGACGCCTTCGCCGTACCGCTGGACACCGTTGACGCCGCCGCCTGCGCGGTAGAAGCCATCCACGCCTACTCGCTCATCCACGACGACCTGCCCGCGATGGACGACGACGACCTGCGCCGGGGACGCGCCAGCACGCACCGTGCCTTCGACGAAGCGACCGCCATCCTCGCCGGCGACGCGCTGAACACCCTCGCCTTCGCCCTGCTGGTGGACAGCACGCTCCCGCCTGCGATTAAGCTGGCACAAATCCGTACCCTTGCCGACGCGGCCGGCTGGGCGGGAATGATAGGCGGACAAATGCGCGACATGGCGGCGACCGGGCGCGCGCTCACCCTGCCTGAGCTGCAAGCCGTGCATCGGGGCAAAACCGGCGCGCTGATACGCGCCGCACTGCACCTCGGCGCGCAACCCGCTGCCGACTACGCCGCACACGCGGCGACGCTGGACGCACTGGGCGAACACCTCGGCATCGCCTACCAAATCGCCGACGACATATTGGACGCCACCGCCGACAGCGCCGCCCTCGGCAAAACGGCGGGCAAAGACGCGGCGCAAGGCAAAAACACCTATCCCGCCCTGCTTGGCCTGGACGAAAGCCGCGCCGCGCTTGCCACCCACAGCGCGCAGGCAGACGCCGCCGCCGCCCGCCTGCCGCACGGCGCGCCACAACTGCGCGCGCTGCTCGCCCGCATCAGCGGACGTAATCATTAGGTGCTGTTTACAATTCAGATCTCCCTCCCCTGCAGGGCGAAGCCCGCAGCGGGGGAGGGGTGGGGGTGAGCGATATAGCGTATGAAGTGAATTTTCTGTTTTTCAATGGATTGCACTGCGTCTCATCCAACAACGGGATTGTTCGGTATTCAGCCTGTTGGGTAACGCTCGTACCTCGCTAACCCAACCTACGAACGAAATCATCGTGTTATGACCAATTGTAAACACACCTTAGAAAAATCCAAGACACCAAACCATTTACATACACCTTCCCCGCCATCCTGTATGTAAATACCACCGCAAACCCCAACCAGGCAACCCGCCATGCACAAAGAAAAATACCCCGTCACCCCCGCCATCCGCTTTTTGCGCGAGCACAACATCGCCTACGAGCCGCACGTCTTCGCCTACGAAGAGCACGGCGGCACCGCGCAGACCGCTGCCGAACTCGGCCTTGACGAGCATCAGGTCATCAAGACCATCGTCCTTGCCAACGAAGAAAAACACGGCCTCATCGTCCTCATGCACGGCGACCGCGAAATCTCGACGCGCAACCTCGCCCGCCAGCTCGGCATGAAGCACATCGAACCGGCAACAGCGGCGCAGGCAAGCAAATGGACCGGCTACCTGTTCGGCGGCACCTCGCCCTTTGGCACCAAAACCGCGCTGCCGGTGTACGTCGAAGAAAGCATCTACGCGCTGGAGCGATTGTGCATCAACGGCGGCAAACGCGGCTTCCAGGTCATCATCCGCCCGCAAGACCTCGCCGTGCTGAAGCCGCAGACGGTCAACGTTGCGGTGGCATGACCATGCCGGAAATCCTCGTCATCGTCGCGCAAAGCGACAACGGCGCCATCGGCTGCGACGGCAAAATGCCGTGGCACCTGCCGCGCGACCTGCAATACTTCAAGGCGCAGACCCTCGGCCACCCGGTCATCATGGGACGCAAAACCTGGGACAGCATTGGCCGTGCGCTGCCGGGGCGACAAAATCTGGTCATCAGCCGCAATACGGCACTCGCCCTGCCCGATGCAGACACCTGCCCCGACCTTGCCACCGCCCTTGTCCGCGCCCGCGGCGACAAAATCTTCATCATCGGTGGCGCGACCATCTACCGCCTCGCGCTGCCGCTGGCCGACACCTTGCTCATCACCCGGGTTCACACCACCGTCGCCTGCGCCGATACCTTTTTCCCGCCGCTTGACCCCGCCGACTGGCAGGAAACCGCGCGCGAAGACCATCCCGCCGACGCTGCCAATACTTGGCCGCTAAGTTTCTGCCGCTACGCGCGCCGTACCAACTGAGCGGCGTTTTCTGACAATCCCGATGCAGCCCATCTGCACCGCCCGCCTCATCCTGCGCCCCTTTGTTGCGGGCGACCTTGCCGCGCTGACCGCGATGCACCAGCACCCTGATGTCTATCGCTGGCTTGGCGACGGACACGCGCCGACCGCCGCCGCAACCGCCGCCCGCCTGGAATATTACCGCCAGCCATTGCCCGCCCCCGCCGCCATTCTTGCCATCACCCCGCACGACGACCCGGCACGCCTGCTTGGCACCATTCTGCTCAAACCTGTCCCGCTGTCGCAGGGCGAATACGGCGCGACGGAATATGAAATCGGCTGGCACCTGCATCCTGCCCATTGGGGTAACGGCTACGCCACGGAGGCGGCGCAGGCGATGCTGCTACGCGCACGCATGGCCAAATTGCGGCAGGTAGTTGCCGTGACCTATCCCGACAACTGGCGCTCGCAGGCGGTAATGCAGCGCCTCGGCATGACAAAATCCGGCATGACGCGCCGCTATTACGACACTGACACCCTGCTGTTTACGTTGCAATTGTCGCAGTCGTAAAACCGCTGCTATTACCGGATGAACTTGCAACAGTGGTAATGGCTCGGACGCGCCCCTAAAAACCTGTTCAAAATCTTGGGGGAATCGCATTTTTCCGTATGCTTGTGTAGGGAACTGAAAACCAGGAAAACAGCTAATATGCCTTCTCTCCCTGTGGGGGAACCCGAGTGGGGCAGCAAACCATCCGCGTCAGCGACGCATATATAGCCATCCACCGAAAGCCTCATACTGTGTTGCGTCGCCTGACCGGGCACCCTAAAAAATGGCGAAGCCATTTTTTAGGGAAACCCGCGCCGTACAACCGCGTACTGTCTTCGGCGACGCGCCTTGTCTGAAACTTTCGGTGGATGGCTATAAAACGACGCAAACAGTCCCTGGTCGATAGCGTTTTAGCCTCCCATTTGTCCTATAGCCCGGAAAAACCGTGCCACCCACACCCGCAAAACCTACCGCCACACAATCTGCGCCTTGCCCATCGCCAGCCCGTACACCCTGGCATTATTCCTGCCGCTGCTGGTAATACGAAACTTCTCGGCGGGCGCGCCCAAATGCTTGTTCAGCGCCTTAAAAATACGGGCAGAGCCTTCGCGCAAAATGCGGTGCATTTCCTCATAATTCGAGCTGGCAAGAAAATCACTATAGCGTTCGCCATTATCGGCATATTCCTTCGAATAAAAACAGCAAAAATACCGCGCCAGCAATGCCATATCCTCCTTGCCAATATGCTTGTCTTCCTCATACAGTGCAACCATTGCCGCATACAGCGCAAATAACTGTGGCGACAATTTTAGCGGCGGCAAACGGCCAAAGCGCAATAATTGCCCGACCACATCAATCTCAATACGCCAGTCCGTCCATTGCAATTGCGTCTGTTCCACCGCCTGCCCATAAGTCCAGTTTGCATCTAGCACCAAATTAGGCATCCCATCGCGCATCCGTACAAACGGAATATCAGCCAACATCACTTCTGCCTTGTCGGTAGAAACCTTACCCTGCGGCGTGTCAATCCATTGCGGCACGCGTGGCGGGAAAAAGAAATCACGGTTAGCCTCAAACGGCTCATTAATCAACACGTGCGACAACCGATCCTGCACGCGACCAAACAGCGACAACGCATAACCAATATAAAACCCCATCGACTTGCGTCCGCCCGCAATCGAAACGTGCAATGCCGTATCCTCCTCACGGCAAAGATCATGAATAAAGCGGACAATCATATCCGCCGCCAGATTATTTTCCGCAGGCGTGCGAATATCATCGAGTACATTGCCCTGTGCATCACGAATCAAATGAATATACTCAGGCGTAAAGCCAATACCATTGGGCGCATAATCAGCACAAAAACGGGAGAAATGCTCGTCCGCAAAAAGCGCGGTGCGGATTTTCTCCGCCCCGGCTCCGGTGGTCAAAACGTGTACCTCATCTGGCAGCCATTGCTGCTGCACAACCAGCGCATATAACGTTTCCGTGACAATCTGCGGCGACATTCCCGTCACCGCGACCAAAATATTGCGTTTCTTGTTCATAACGTTCCCTCACAGGTTAGCGACAGCGATAGCTGCCAATAGCGTTTGCCATGCAATCATTATTGCAGCCATTTGTTTTAACCAGCATTCTAACACATGAATCATGCAAATATGACAACACCCTATCTCAATAGATACAAACGCCAAACAATACCTTCCCAGATAATATTATCTGCCCCAAAGAAGCCAATTATCAGCGTGCAGCGTTTGGCTCGCCTATCTCTTTAACAGCGTCAGTGACGTATTGCCATTGTTGAAATTTCCGGTCAGACAGCCTGCCGTAAATTTGTGGCTGTTATCGAAAAAAATATTATAATTTCTGGGTGCCTTCCCAATCTTTTCCAAAGCATTTTCGGCAACTTGCCTGCTACCAATAGCTTCTTCTCCCATGCAGGAAACATAAATATCTTTCAAAGCGAAACTGGAAAGGGAATACGCTGGAGTCACAATTTCCATTTCACCTTTGCCGTTGAGATGGACAATGCGATTATCGCCAATATAAATGCCGGAATGTTCTGCAACGCCTGCAGGAAGATCGCAATACAGCACACTACCAATAGCCGGTTTTACCTTGGTATCCCGATTTTTTTTGAGGGATTTGATCAAGCCGCATACGGAATTTATTGCAGGAATTGCAATCAGAACACTGATACCTAAAACGACATTACGGCCAGTATTATTTTGTTCGCTCATGAAGTCCTCCTGCTTGCTTGTTGCGGGACATGATAATCGTCCCTGCAAAAAGTACCAGAATGACAAAATTGTTGCGTTATGAGTATTTCCCCGGAGGCTGTTTGCAATTAAAAAATCCTTCCTCCCCTGCAGGGCAATACCTGCAGCAGGGGCAGAGAGGGATGGGTGATATGGCTCCCGAAGTTAGCAAGTTGGATTACGCTCGTACCTCGCCAACCCAACCTGCGCGTAAAATCATCAATTGTAAATACAGGCTGGAATAGGGCGACAAACGGCGATTCAGCAGGATTTTGAACTTCATTACTTTGCGAGGTAGCAAGTACAAATAATAGTCTGGAAAGAAATCTGTTTATGGCAATTTGCGCGCATTATGTAGTGGATATAACAATTCTCGCAAAGCAGCAAATGTAGGTCGCCATTCATGCCCGACCTACGCGGCTCTTCAGATATACCTAAAAATTGTCGTACAGAATTTTATGAGGATTGCTATACATCCTGCCAGCAGCGGCAAATTTGTCGCATAAAAAAGCCCGCCAACGCGGGCGGGATAAAGCGGTAATCCCTTTGAAGCAGGGACTAATTTTTAATATCCTGCGCCGCGATGGACGCGCCGCACTACGTCGTAATCCCTTTGAAGCAGGGACTAATTTTTAATTCAGAAAAGAAGAAAAGGAAAAGGTTCTGAATGGGTCGCAATCCCTTTGAAGCAGGGACTAATTTTTAATGCCACCATGTGCGATTACATGACGGTGGATTGTCGCAATCCCTTTGAAGCAGGGACTAATTTTTAATTCCCGATGACGCTTACCCCGCAAGACTTGCCGTGTCGCAATCCCTTTGAAGCAGGGACTAATTTTTAATAATATGCTGGACAGCAACGGTGGCGACGCCTACGTCGCAATCCCTTTGAAGCAGGGACTAATTTTTAATCAGCAGGATGGCTTCATCCTGGCCGTCGTCCGTCGTCGCAATCCCTTTGAAGCAGGGACTAATTTTTAATCAGCAGGATGGCTTCATCCTGGCCGTCGTCCGTCGTCGCAATCCCTTTGAAGCAGGGACTAATTTTTAATATATCCGCGCTATCGCACCCATTGGCATGAGGAATGTCGCAATCCCTTTGAAGCAGGGACTAATTTTTAATCCGCAAAAAGGTCAGCAAGACCGAAGAACTTGAGTCGCAATCCCTTTGAAGCAGGGACTAATTTTTAATAAGTGCAGACACCTAAACAATATGCACAAGCGAGTGTCGCAATCCCTTTGAAGCAGGGACTAATTTTTAATACAAAAAGGCTGCATTTGCAGCCTTTTTTCTTTTGTCGCAATCCCTTTGAAGCAGGGACTAATTTTTAATCCGACTTGTGGCGCGCCCTTGTTGAGGGCTGGAGTCGCAATCCCTTTGAAGCAGGGACTAATTTTTAATCCAATCCATGTGGCACGTTGGGCTATTACCTCGCGTCGCAATCCCTTTGAAGCAGGGACTAATTTTTAATGCATCATCCATCCAATAAGTCTAACCGCCCGTCGCAATCCCTTTGAAGCAGGGACTAATTTTTAATTGGTTAAGGCAAGCGCTAACACCTCAACAATCTGTCGCAATCCCTTTGAAGCAGGGACTAATTTTTAATACATCCGCTACAAGCTGGCGTATACCTGCCGATAGGTCGCAATCCCTTTGAAGCAGGGACTAATTTTTAATAGCGGAGTTTTTACAGGTCGCCGACACCGCCAGCGTCGCAATCCCTTTGAAGCAGGGACTAATTTTTAATAAGTATGCGCTGCATAAGGCTTTGCCAGAATTGTCGCAATCCCTTTGAAGCAGGGACTAATTTTTAATGATACCAATCCCAAGGTATTTGCCGTTCTCGAAGTCGCAATCCCTTTGAAGCAGGGACTAATTTTTAATAGCGGGGTGTGTTTTTCCTCCTTGTTTTCAGTTGGTTACAGAGGGCGTTTCCAACTTTTGCAAAGGTGAAAAAGTTGACGCTGCGGGTGTTGTTTTTATTAGGGTTTTTC
The DNA here is from genome assembly GCF_057314735.1 of Cardiobacterium sp. Lineage (NCBI taxonomy): Bacteria > Pseudomonadati > Pseudomonadota > Gammaproteobacteria > Cardiobacteriales > Cardiobacteriaceae > Cardiobacterium > Cardiobacterium sp. The sequence goes on along the minus strand of NZ_DBHKZK010000061.1, from coordinate 21,814 downwards.
ATGGCGGTTTTTGGGTGGCCGGTGTTGTCCGGGATGGGCGTATTTTACTGTATTGGGTCAGGTTTTTGTATGATTCGGTTTTTTGTTGTTTTTGGCGGGGTGTCTTTTGGATTTTTAATTCCCGGGCGGGCGTTGTTTACAGGCACCAGATGCCTTCCGGGGTTTTGGGGTGGTATTCGTAGCAGAGGCTGGCGGCAGGCAGGCGCCAGGCGCGCAGGTCGTCTTCGTTTTTGCTCATTTGGGCGAGTTCTTGCCAGAGGTGCTCAAACTGGCCGGGGCTGGCGCGGTAGAGGAAGGTGCTGTTTTGTAGCGGGATGGCTTCTTCGCAGAGGCGTTTGTGGATTTTTTGCAGGCGCCTGGGCGCGGCGATGTCGTAGGCGATGAGGTAGTCGGGCATGGTTCTGTCCAGGTTATGTTTCGGGCATCGGTGGTTTTTTCTCTGACGCTACCCCCTCCCCAGCACTCCCCCGGGCCCCACGCAAAATGCAGACGCATTTTGCGTGGGTACCCGCCCGCTGCGGGCTTCGCCCTGCAGGGGAGGGGGCTTTGGTTTACATACACATGGAGCGCTCAGGTGTTTGTATAGCCATCCACCGAAAGTTTCAGACAAGGCGCGCCGCTGAAGACAGTACGCGGTTGTACGGCGAAGCGGCGCAACACCGTATGAGGCTTTCGGTGGATGGCTATAAATGGTTGGAGTTGTTGTATGGGCAACGTGTCTGCCGCGAGTAACCCCACCCCAGCCCTCCCCCACGGGGGGAGGGGGCCGTTCGGGTTATGTTTCGGGCATCGGCGGGTGTTCCTATGGCGCTACCCCCTCCCCAGCACTCCCCGGGCCCCACGCAAAATGCAGACGCATTTTGCGTTGGAACCCGCCCGTTGCGGGCTTCGCCCTGCAGGGGAGGGGCTTTGGTTTACATACACATGGAGCGCTCAGGTGTTTGTAAGTGGTTGGAGTTGTTGTATGGGCAACGTGTCTGCCGCAAGTAACCCCACCCCAGCCCTCCCCCACAGGGGAAGGCGCTGTCCGGCGGACGGGCTACAGGGTGAGCAGCGCTTCTTCTTCGAGGAAGGCGGCGGCGCAGTTGCGGGTTTGCGGGTGGTTGAAGCAGGCGTTGCCCAGCGCGTGCAGGAGTGCCACGCAGCGTTCGCGCATTTCGCCCTGCCAGGTTTTGAGCGCGTTTTCAAAGGCAGGGTAGTAGCGGGCGCGTGCGGCTTTGCCCATGTGGCAGGCGTCGCCCTGCATGGTGAAGTCTTCGGGGCGCAGGGTGTGTTCGCGGAAGGCGTCGATGGTCCAGGTTGTTACGAGCGGGCGCATGGCTTCGATGAGGTCGCAGGCGAGGGATTCGCGGTTGTGCGTGATGCTGTGGTAGTAGCCGATGCAGGGGTCCAGGCCGGTGAGGTGGATGTGGCGCACCATGGCGTAGTGCAGCAGGGTGTAGCCGAGCGAGAGGCCGACGTTGTACGGGTCGCGCGGCGGGTTGCGGTTGCGTCCGCTGAAGTGGAGGCTTTCTGGCAGGACGCTGGCGATAGCGGCAAAGGTGGCAGCGGCGGCGCTGCCTTCGATGCCGCGCAGGGTGGCGAGGTCGCTCACGGTTTTTTTGAGTTGGCAGCGGCGCTGTTCGAGTTGTGCGAGGGATTCGTGGATTTGGTGTCCGCCGTGATGCGGGCGGGTTTGCAGGTCGCGCAAGAGCTCTTGTTCGCGCTGGATTTTTTCGGTAATCCAGGTTTGTGCCTGCTGGATGCAGAAGGGGTTGTCCTGGCTGAGGTGCGCCTGGGCGAGGCGGCGCAGGGCGTCTTTGCGCGCGCAGGGCAGGTAGATGGCGGGCTGTTGGCTGCGGCCGCTGAGGATGAGGACGCCGATGTCGTGAGCGCCCAGTTTGCCGAGGTCGGCGGCGCTCAGGGTGAGGTCGCCCTTGATGCAGATGCGGTCGATGAGGTGCAGCGGCAGGGTGCTGGCGCGTTCGCCGTTTTCATAGAAGACGAGGGTGTTGCCGGAGACGGTCATGCGGGTGTTTTTGCGGTCGATGTAGAGGGTGCTCATGGTGTTTCTCCATTTAGATGATGAGCAGGGGCGCGTCGGCGGGGCTGGCGGCTTTGGCTTTGCCGAGCAGGCGCGTTTCGGTCTGTTTGGTCACGCGGAAGATGTGCAGGCGGTCGGTGGCGGGGTCGAGTTGGGGCGGGATGGTGTAGAGGAGGCGGCGGTATTCGGCGTCGCTCAGCCAGCAGCAGAAGAGGGATTGTTGACCGCCGGTGGCGTAGCCCTGGAGGATGCGGCGCACGTGCGCCTGGGTGCGGGTGTCGCTGATGTCGTAGGCGATGAGGTACGGGGTGCGGTGCGGCATGGGATACGTCCGGCGGGTGCCTGGGGTGATGCTACGGCGGCGGGCGCGGTTTGTCCGTTGTGGCAATTTTGCCGGGGCGGGCATCTTGGCGTTCCCTGGTCGCCCGCTATATGATGCGGGCTTTTCTTTTGCAGGAGGTTTTATGCGGCAAGATTGGCGATGTGAGCCGGTGGATGCGGTTGCTGGCACGGTGCGCGTGCCGGGCGACAAGTCCATTTCCCACCGCGCGATTATGCTCGGCGCGCTGGCAGAGGGGACGACTGAGGTCAGCGGGTTTCTTGAAGGCGAGGATTGTCTCGCCACCATGCGCGCGTTTCAGGCGATGGGGGTGGAGATTGTCCACCACGGCGCCGGGCGGGTGACGGTTCACGGTGCGGGGTTGCACGGGCTGCGCGCGCCCGCCGCACCGCTGGATGTCGGCAACAGCGGCACCAGTATGCGCCTGCTTGCGGGCGTGCTTGCCGGGCAGCCTTTTAATAGTGTGCTGGTCGGCGACAGTTCTTTGATGAAGCGGCCGATGCGCCGCGTGACGGAACCGCTCGCGCGGATGGGCGCGGAAATCGCTACCAGCGAGGCGGGTACGGCGCCGCTCGCCATTCATGGCCGCCCGCTGCATGGCATTGATTACACCCTGCCGGTGGCGAGCGCGCAGTTGAAATCCGCGCTGTTGCTCGCCGGGCTGTTCGCCGACGGTACGACGCGGGTGACGGAGCCGGGTGTCAGCCGCGACCACAGCGAGCGGATGTTGCGCGGTTTCGGCGTGAGCGTTGAGAAAGTCGGCGCGACGCTGGCGATTCGCGGCGGGCAGCGGCTTTCCGCCTGCGAGGTGGTAGTACCGGGCGATGTGTCTTCGGCGGCATTTTTTTTGGTTGCCGGATTGATTGCGCGCGAGGGCGAGCTGCTGCTGGAGAATGTCGGCATGAATCCGACGCGCGCGGCGGTGGTGGAGATTCTGCGGGCGATGGGCGGCGATATTGCGGTGTTGAACGCGCGCGAGGCGGGCGGCGAACCGGTCGCTGATTTGCGCGTCCGTCCGTCGCGTCTGCATGGCATCACGATTGATGAGGCGCTGGTGCCGATTGCGATTGACGAGTTTCCGATTTTGTTCATCGCCGCCGCTTGTGCCGAGGGCGAGACGCGGGCGACGGCGCTGCATGAGCTGCGCGTTAAGGAAAGCGACCGTTTGGCGACGATGGAGGCAGGCTTGCGCGCGCTCGGTGTGGATTGCGCCGCGTCGGCGGATGCGATGGTGATTCACGGCAAACCCGGCACGGCGTTCTCCGGCGGCATGGTGGAGAGTCTCGGCGATCACCGCATCGCGATGAGTTTCGCCGTCGCCGCCTTGCGCGCCGCCGCGCCGATTGTGGTGCGCGATTGCGCCAATGTGGCGACGTCCTTCCCGTCCTTCCGCACACTGGCGCAGAGCGTCGGCATGGCGGTGCGCGATGCGTAAGGTGATTACCGTCGATGGGCCGAGCGGCGTCGGCAAGGGCACGCTGTGCCAAAATCTCGCGCGCGAACGCGGTTGGGCGTATCTCGATAGCGGCGCGCTTTACAGGCTGGTCGCGTTACAGGCGCTGGCGGCGGGCAAGATTGACGCGCCCGCAGCGGAAATCGCGGCGCTGGTCGGCGCGATGCGGATTGATTTCCGCCTCGATGACAGCGGTTGCACGGTGCTGCTGGACGGCGCACCCGTCGGCGGCGAGTTGCGCACCGAGCGTTGCGGCAATGCGGCCTCGAAAATCGCCGCTTATCCTGAGGTGCGCGCCGCGCTGCTTGATTTTCAGCGGCATTTCGGCGGCGATGCGCCGCTGATTGCCGACGGGCGTGATATGGGGACGGTCGTTTTTCCCGACGCGCCACTCAAATTTTTCCTGACCGCATCGGCGGAAATCCGCGCCGAGCGGCGCTATAAACAGTTGTTGGCACAAGGAGAATCTGTTAATCTTCGCGCCATCTACGCCGAGATAGCCGAGCGCGATGCGCGCGACCGCTCCCGCAGCGTAGCCCCGCTCAAACCAGCTTTGGATGCGGTGGTCATTGACACGGGTACTTTGTCAATTGCGGACGTGCAGCAGCAGGTAAACGCCGAAATTGCCGCACGTTTTTCTTTTTCCTAACCCCTTTCTATCAACCAGAGTCATCTATGGAATCATTTGCTGAGCTTTTTGAAAAAAGCATCGAAACCGCCGAATTAAAACCCGGCTCCATCATCAAGGCCGAAGTCGTGCAAATTAACAAGGACTTTGTCGTCCTGAACGCCGGCCTGAAATCCGAAGGCTTCATCCCCGCCGCCCAGTTCACTGATGAAAACGGCAATCTGACCGTTAATGTGGGCGATACCGTGGAAGTCGCCCTCGAAGCCCTTGAGGACGGTTTCGGCGAAACCAAAATCTCGCACGAAAAAGCACAACGCATCCGCACCTGGGAAGTGCTGGAGCAGAAATTCAACGACAGCGAAACCATCACCGGCGTTATCTCCGGCCGCGTCAAGGGTGGCTTCACCGTGGACGTTGAAGGCGTCAAGGCATTCCTGCCCGGCTCCCTGGTTGACGTGCGTCCGGTCAAAGACCCGGCGCTCAGCGAAGGCAAGGAAATTGACTTCAAAATCATCAAACTCGACCAAAAACGCAATAACATCGTCATCTCCCGCCGTGCCGTCCTCGAAAACGAATACAAGGCCGAGCGCGACGAAGTGCTGAAAAACCTGCAAGAAGGCGACGTCGTCAAGGCCGTGGTCAAAAACCTCACCGACTACGGCGCCTTCCTCGACATCGGCGGCGTGGACGGCCTGCTCCACATCACCGATATGGCGTGGAAACGCATCAAATACCCGTCCGAAGTCGTCAACATCGGCGACGAAGTCGAAGTCAAAGTCCTCAAATTCGACCGCGAACGCGCCCGCGTCTCCCTCGGCCTCAAACAACTCGGCTCCGACCCGTGGGGCGACATCGCTCAGCGTTACCCGGTCAACAGCCAAACGCGCGGCAAAGTCACCAACATCGCCGACTACGGCTCCTTCGTCGAAATCGAAGACGGCGTGGAAGGCCTGGTACACGTCTCCGAAATGGACTGGACCAACAAAAACGTCAATCCGCGCAAATTCGTCGCCGTTGGCCAGGAAGTCGATGTCATGATCCTCGAAATCGACCCGGAACGCCGCCGCATCTCGCTCGGCATGAAACAGTGCCAGCCGAACCCGTGGCAAGAATTTGAGAAAAAATTCAACAAGGGTGACCGCGTCAAAGGCCAAATCAAATCCATCACCGACTTTGGCGTCTTCATCGGCCTCGAAGGCGGCATCGACGGCCTCATTCACCTCTCCGACCTCTCCTGGGACGAAAACGGCGAAGAAGCCGTGCGCCACTACCAAAAAGGCCAGGAAGTGGAAGCCATCATCCTCGGCATCGACGCCGAACGCGAGCGCATCTCGCTGGGCGTCAAACAACTGAGCCAGGACACTTTCTCCGCCTTCGCCTCCGCCCACGGACGCGGTTCCGTCGTCAAAGGCACCGTCACCGAAGTGGACGAACGCCAGGCCGTCATCAAACTGACCGACGACATCAACGGCATCCTCAAAGCCTCCGAAGCGGCAATCGAGCGCGTTGAAGACCTGACCAAACTGCTCTCCGTTGGCGATGAAGTCGAAGCCAAAGTCATCAACGTCGATCGCAAACACAAAACCTTCAACCTCTCCGTGCGCGCCAAAGACGTCGCGGACGAAAAAGCCGTCATCCAGGACTACACCCGCAAAGAAAGCCACAGCGGCACCTCGCTGGGCGACATCTTCAAAGAGCTGGGCAACTCCGAAGACTGATAAAGCCAACGCCGCCGCACCACAACGTGCGGCGGCATCGCCTTCGCCCGACGGAAAGGAGCTCACATGACCAAATCCGAACTGATAGACCGCCTCTGTATGCGCTACCCGCAACTGCGCAGCCAGGACGTAGAAGAAACCGTCAAACTCATCATCGAAAAAATCTGCCAGAGCCTTGAAAAAGGCGACCGCGTCGAAATCCGCGGCTTCGGCAGCTTCTCCCTGCACTACCGCGAAGCGCGCACCGGGCGCAACCCGAAAACCGGCGACTCCGTTGAAGTGCCGTCCAAATCCATCCCCTACTTCCGCGCGGGCAAAGAGCTGCGCGAGCGCGTGGACCAAAATGCCGACGCCTGAAGCCCCCCGAACAAACCCGAAACAGCGCCGCTTGACGGCGCTGTTTGCCATCCGCCACCGCACTACCTGGGACAAATACGGGATACTGCTGATGAGCGGCATCGCCCTCTTTGCCCTCGCTGCACAAAGCGAACCCGCTCCCGCCGAATTTCGCGGCGAAAAAGGCCAAACCTACCACTGCGCCCTCGACAAAATCAGCGACGGCGACACCGTCATCGCCACCTGTGCACGGCAAAAACTGCACATCCGCCTCGCCGGCATTGACGCTCCGGAAATGGGACAAACTCCCTACGGCGAACAATCCCGCGCCGCCCTCGCGCAGCGCCTGCCGCACCACTTTGAAATGCGCTACCTCGGCCAGGACTACTACCACCGCAGCCTCGGCATCCTCTACGACATCACCCGCGACGTGAACCTGACGATGATTGCCGACGGCTACGCCTTCGCCTACGCGGGCAAAGACACCCCGCGCGCCTACCGCGACGCGGAAAAACAGGCGCGCCGCACCCGCAAAGGCTTCTGGCTCTCATCCAAACCGCCGGAAAACCCGAAAACCTGGCGACGGCATCACCTCTAAAACCTGTTCAAATCCCCCTCCCCTGCAGGGCGAAACCCGCAGCGGGAGAGGGATTTTTCAAATTGCAAACAGCACCTAACGCCAATCCCCGCAAAGAAAAACAGGGAGCGCACCGCTGCCCTTGCGATGCGGGAAGCCCCCGCCCGGCGACAATCCCGCCCCGGCAAGACCTTCACCACCACAGCCAATAACCGCCGCATGAAAAAAATCCTCCTCCCTCTCCTTCTCGCCCTCGCGGGCTGCCAACCGCCCGCCACCCCCGGCAATACCGACCTCTGCACCTACCTGCCGCCGCATAGCGAAGCCGCACGGCTGGATGGCGACAACACCCCGCGTTTCCAGGCCGCCGACCGGCGCATCGACCAAAACACCGCGGACGGCGACGACAGCAAGCGCAAATACTGCGGTCAAAGCTGGCGCAGCGCGGCGGACGACGAAGCGATGAAAACCGCCATTGCCGCCACCCTCGGCCAGGACTGGCGCTACCGCGACACCCTGCCCGCAGACGGCCTCACCATCACGCTGTGGGAAACGCGCAGCCGTTTCTGGCCGAAAAAATACTACGTGCTCACCACTGCGCCCGCGCAAGACGGCGCGCTACGGCTGATGCGCAGCACCTACATCGAAAACAGCGTGCGCGACCTGAACGGCCCGGTCGTCTTCGGCATCATCATCAGCCCGTTCGCCATCGTCCTCGCCATCATCGTCCCGTTCGTCTGGCGCAAACGCCGCCGCGCCCGGCAACAGCGCTGAACGGACAAAATTGCCAATCTTGCCAGCCCGACAGAATTTTCTGACAATCGCTCCCAAGCCCATCAACCGCCACCAGGAACCGCCATGACCCCAACGGACACCGCCTGCGCTACCGCCTTTGCCGCCCTGCTGCCGGGCATTGCCACCCTTGCCGGCCTGACCCCCGCCGACCTTTGGCGGGTACTCGCGTCGCATCTGCCATCCCGCATCCGCGATGACATCGCGCCGCTCCTCGACGACCACGACCTGCAAAAACACATCGCAGACGCCGCCGCCATCGCCGTCGGCACGGACAAAACCGCCAGCGATGAAACAAACCTGCGCCCGCTGTTCGCCACCATCCACCTTGACGAAAAACAGCCCGCAGGCAACGGCGAACTGTACTACCCGCGCGCACCGCTCAATCCGCGCAGCATCTTCCCCGGCAGCGACATTGCCAGCGCCGACCTTTGGCAAACATTCCTTGACGGTCTCAACGCCATCCCCAATGCACACCGCAACAACTGGCCGCTGTGGCTCGACCACTTCGACACCCTTTGGCAAAACATCGCCCACGCCGTCCCCGCCGCGCACAGCGCCGACATCTCCCTCTACGACCACAGCAAAACCACCGCCGCGCTCGCCACCGCCCTGTGGCTGCGCCGCGATGCGGGCGATGACCCCGAAATCCTGCTGATACAGGGCGACTTCTTCGGCATCCAGAACTTCATCTTCGCCAGCGGCAGCGACACCAACCGCCACGCCGCGAAAATCCTGCGTGGCCGCTCCTTCCACGTCTCACTCTTTGCCGAAGTGGCGGCGCTGAAAGTGCTGGAGGCCTGCACCCTGCCGCCAACCGCGCAAATCCAGAACGCGGCGGGCAAATTCCTCATCATCGCGCCCAACACCGCCGCCGTGCGCGACGCCGTCACCCACGCCCGAGTGGACATGAACGCTTGGCTGCTCGAACACTGCTACGGCCAGGTCGCGCTCGGCATCGCCACCCAGACCGCAAGCCGCGACGACTTCAGCAACCCGGAACAATTTGCCCAACTCGTCCAGGACAGCTTCGAGGCGCTCGAACGCGCCAAACTGCAACGCTTCGACCTCACCGAAGCCACGCCAACCGCGCTGCCCGTCGCCTATCCCAACGGCGTTTGCCGCTACGACCAGCGCCTGCCCGCCAGCGGCAGCCCCACCCACCCGCAACCGGCCGCCCGCTCCGCTGACCAAATCACCATCGGCAGCCTGCTGCCCAAACAAAACCGCCTGCTCATCCTCGGTGGCGCCGCCGCCGTGCGCAGCGACCGCGACACACAAAAACTGCAACTGCCCATCTTCGGCTACACCATCGCCTTCACCGCCGACGAAGAAATCAGCGGCGCCTTCGGCAAAGCCGCCGAACAGGGCGAGCTGCGCCGCTGCTGGGACTTCTCCCTGCCGCATCTGGACGATAACAGCGTTTGGCACGGCTACGCGCGACGCTACATCAACGCCTACGTGCCACGATTTCGTGACGAAGACCTGCAAGACCCGGACAAATACCGCCCGGCGCAAGACGACGACGAAGCCGCGCCGCGCCCGGAACTGCCGAAAACCTTCAACCACCTCGCCTGCGAAGAACGGCAGCGCTTGGCAGAAGACGACGGCTGGCGCGGCAAAATCGCCATCGCCACCCTCAAGGGCGACGTCGATAGCCTCGGCCGCATCTTCCAAAAAGGCCTCGCCAAACCAAGCCTCGCCAAAACAGCGGCGCTGTCGCGACAAATGAACCAGTTCTTCAGCCTGTGGCTGCCCGCGTACTGCGCCGAAAACGCGCGCAACACCTACACCGTCTTCGCCGGAGGCGACGACTTCTTCCTCATCGGCCCGTGGCTGCAAATCCAGCGGCTCGCCGCCGAAATGCGCGACCACTTCAGCGCCTACACCGCGCACAACCCGCAACTCACCTTCAGCGCCGGTATCGCCATCAGCAAACCCGGCCTGCCGGTGCCGAAACTCTCCGCCTACGCCGAAGAAGCGCTGGAAAAAGCCAAAAAACATCCCGGCAAAAACGCGGTCAGCCTCTACGGCGAAACCGTTGCCTGGACAGCGTGGGACACCCTCACCCAAATCGCCGCGCGCATCGCCGAACTGCAAGAAAACTACCGCCTCAGCACCGCCTACCTCTACAGCCTGCTGCACCTCACCGAACTGGCCACCCGGGAACAGCGTGGCGACATCATGGCGAGCATCTGGCGCAGCCGCCTCTACTACCAGACGCGGCGCCTGGTCAGTCGGCAAAAACACATCACCGCCAAAGACAACGCCTACCAACAACTCGGTAGCGACCTCGCGCGCTACATTGCGGAACAACTTGGCCGCTTCCGCATCCCGCTTACCAACCACTTCTACCAGCAACGGGAGCAATAACCCCATGAACCTGAACGACATCAAACTACAAACGCCGCTGGCACCGGCCATCTTCAGCGACATCGCCAAAAGCGCCGCCGAAGACATCAGCCAAAACAAAGAACAAAACAAATCCACCCAAATCCGCAAGTTCTACGACGAACTGGCGATGTGGGACGAAAAAATCCACCGTGCCGCCGACCGCAAGGCCGAATACGACAAATCCGCGCCCTTCATCCAAATGCTCAAAGCGAAGGCGGCCTACGCCAGCGGCCGCAAAAGCGGCGGCAAAACCCTGCTGGACGAACACTTCGTCGCCATCTTCAACCGCCTGATAGACCAAATCGACAGCCCGCAAACCCTGCGCCACGCCAAACTCTTCTTTGAAGCCATGCTCGGCTACCGCAAAGCCAGCGAAACCAAATAAGGAGCGCCCCATGCAACTACAAAACATCCGCACCCTCACCGCCGACCTCATCCTCGAAAGCGGCCTGCACATCGGCGCTGGCGACAGCGAAATCCACATCGGCGGCATCGACAACCCCGTCGTCAAACACCCCGTAACAGGCGAACCCTACATCCCCGGCAGCAGCCTCAAAGGCAAAATCCGCAGCCTGCTCGAATGGAAAAGCGGCGCCGTCCAAGAAACCCCGCTCGGCAAAACAGAATACGACCAAAGCACCGGCGCCCAACAAACCGCGGTCAAACACATCCTGCAACTCTTCGGCATCAGCGGCGACACCCAGGACGAAACCTTCCAAAAACACATCGGCCACACCCGCCTCGCCTTCTGGGACTGCCCGCTCGACCCCGGCTACGCCGCCAAACAGCGCGAAGACAACCTTTCCTGGACCGAAGCCAAAAGCGAGAACCGCATCAACCGCATCAGCGGCACTGCCGAACACCCGCGCTTCACCGAGCGCGTTCCCGCCGGTGCCGTCTTCACCTTCCGCCTCACCCTCAAACAATACGACGGCGACGACGACGCCCTGCTGCACACCCTGCTCACCGGGCTGAAACTGCTCGAATGGGACAGCCTCGGCGGCTCCGGCTCGCGCGGCTACGGCAAAGTGCGCTTCGCCAACCTCGCCCTTGACGGCGACAGCGCCATCAGCGACCGCTTCGCCCAACACAAACCCTTCGCCTGACATGGACGCGCTCCGCCTCACCCTCATCCCGCAGACTGCCTTCGGCACGCCGCTGGTCGGCGACACCCTCTTTGGCCACCTCTGCTGGGGCATCGCCGAAATCTATGGCGAAGCCCGCCTGCGCGCACTGCTTGACGGCTACTGCGACGGCAACCCCTGCCTCATCACCTCCGACGCCTTCCCCGCCGGACACCTGCCGCTGCCGACATTGCCGTCTGCCTATTGGGAAAAAACGCCCGGCGAAGGAGACCGCAAAGCATTGAAAAAACGCCAATGGCTGCCGCTGGACAGGCTCAAAGAACCCGTGCGCGACTGGCAACAACACGCCAAAAGCAACAACGACATCGCCGCCGACCTGCTCACCAGCCACACCCAGGCGCACAACAGCATCAACCGCGCCACCCACACTACCGGCAGCGACCAGTTCGCGCCGTTCACCAGCGAACAACACTGGTACAGCACCAACAGCCAATGGCAACTCTACCTGCTGCACGACCCGGCGCGCATCACGCGCGACGAACTGGCGCAAGTACTCAAAAACCTTGGCTACAGCGGCTATGGCCGCGACGCCAGCACCGGCCTCGGCAAATACCGAATCAAGACGCTGGAAGCAGAACAAACGCTGTTTGCCCGCACCGGCGACGCGGCGATGACCCTCGCCCCCTGCTGCCCGCAAGGACAAGGATTCGACCCCGAACACAGCTACTACCAGACCCTGACCCGCTTTGGTCGCCACGGCAACATACAGGCGACCGCGGGCAACCCCTACAAAAAACCGGTGCTGATGGCACAAACCGGCGCCGTCTTCAGCGGCGAGCGCCACGGCCGCCCCTGGATAGGCCAGGGCATCGGCGGCATCTCCGCCAGCCAGCCCGAAGCCGTACACCAGGGCTACGCCCCGGTCATCGCCCTTGAACTGGAATATGAGCGCTTATAACCCGTTAAAAAATATGGTGAATCACATTTTCCGTGTGCTTGTGCAGGGAGCTGAAACAGACAAAAACCGCCGATACGCCCCTCCCCCTGTGGGGGAGGGGACGAGGGCACCCATGAAAGAGGCTTTGCCTCTTTCATGGGAACCGAGGGGGTGGGGTTAGCCTGCATACCTCGATGCCCATACCCCCCGTTTAACACCTTGAGCGCTCGAATGTATGTATAGCCATCCAGCGAAAGCCACATACGGTGTTGCGCCGCCTGACCGGGCACCCTAAAAAATGGCGGAGCCATTTTTTAGGGAAACCCGCGCCGTACAACCGCGTACTGTCTTCAGCGGCGCGCCTTGTCTAAGAGCCTGTTTAGAGTCTGCGAGTAAAAGCGAAATTCCCCCTCCCCCGCAGAGCGAAGCCCGCAGCGGGCGGGTACCCATTCAAAATGCGGTCGCATTTTGAATGGGGCCCGGGGGAGGGCCGGGGTGGGGGTAGCGATATTATCGATAAACCGAAATTCTGTTTTTTCAATTATTTGCTGCCCTCACCCCAGCCCTCTCTCGCTACGCGAGCAATGCTTGTCCCACAGGGAGAGGGAGTATATCGGCGGTTTTACCTGCTCCCGTTCACACAAGAAAACAGGTTTTCCCAGACTCTAAACAGGCTCTAAAACTTTCGGTGAATGGCTATAGCCCACCGGAACCCCCATCACAAAAGGAATACCCCATGACAGACTTCCTCCACCGCCACACCCTGCACCTCACCCCGCTCTCCCCCCTCCACCTCGGCACCGGCGAAGACTACGAGCCCACCAACTACATCATCGCCGACAACGCCCTCTACGCCTTCGACCCGGCGCAAGCCGAACTCGACCCCGCGCAGCGCAACAAACTGCTCGGTGTCGCCAAAAGCGGCGACATCCAGCGCATCCAGCAATACTTCGCCGACAACCCCGACCCCTTCCGCGCCGCCGCGCACAGCATCAGCAGCGTCAGCCCGGCACTGGCCAGCGAATACCACAAAAGCCTCGGCAAAGTCGTCCAGCGCGAACAACGCGGCAACCTCGTCTTCAACCGCCTCAACATCGAACGCACCGCCACCAACCCGCACAACCACACACCGCTCATCCCCGGCAGCGCCCTCAAAGGCTGCCTGCGCACCGCGCTGATGGAAATGCGCAGCGAAAAACAGCCGCCCGCCACCTTTCACCTGAGCAACCCGCTCAAAGAAAAACGCGAACAACTGCGCTACGAAGAAGACCTGCTCGGCAGCTTCGCCACCGACCTGCTCCGCCTCGTCAAACCCGCCGACCTCAACGCCAGCGGCGACATCGCCACCCACATCTGCTACGCCACCAACCACAAAAAAAAGAACATCATCGGCAAAGACGGCCGCCCCGTAGCGGGCAAAGGCGTCACCGGCCGCCGCGAAACCATCCAGCACGGCCAATACCGCGCCTTCAGCGGCGCGCTCACCCTGCACAGCCTGCTGCTTGACCACCGGCCGTGCCTCAAAAACCCGGAAAAAAACCTGCCCGGCGAACCCCGCCCCGACCTCGCCCGCCTCATCCGCGCCGCCAACCACTACCACCTGAGCCGCTACAAAAAAGAAAACGAGCTGCTCCTCGAACGCGGCCTCGTTGCGCCCGCATGGCAGCGCAGCACCGAACAACTGCTACGCCAGCTCGTTCCCCAATTCGACGCCGGCACCGTCCTCCTCGTCCGCCTCGGCAAAAACGGCGGCGCGGAAGCCAAAACCCTAGAAAAATACGCCCAAATCAAAATCATGGGCGCGAAAGGCGCCAAACCCACCTACGAAAAGCACACCAAAACCGTCTGGCTCGCCGCCGAAAACACCAGCGACCAACACAACCTCCTCCCCTTCGGCTGGGCGCTGATCGAAATCGACCCAACAGACGACAACGCCGCCCTGCGCGACTGGTGCCAACAAAACAGCGCCCACCTCAAAGATACCGCCGCCCTGCGCGACAAACTGCACGCCGCGCAAACCGCCAAAGCCGAACAGGCGGCAAAAAACGCCGCCAAAGCCGCAGCCCAGGCCGCCGCCGTCGCCGCCGAACAGGCAGCGGAGCAGGCCGAAGCCGCACGCCTTGCCGCCCTGCCCGCACACGAACGCCTCGCGCATGACATCCTCACCCGCCTCAGCGAACACAGCAAAACCTACAGCGACCGCAACCAGGACAAAAACCTCGCGCTGCACCGCGACATCCTCGCTACCCTCGAACAGGCACACGGCGAACTGGACAGCGCCAGCCAAAAACAACTCGCCGAACTGCTGCCGTACAAAAAACTGGACAGCGCCTGCAAAGGCTTCTACAGCGGCAAAAAAGAAAAAGACATCAAGGCCGCCCTGCAAAAACTGCGCGGCGGATAAACCCGGCGGGCGGGACTTGACCCGGCGCCGCCCGCGCCCCGCCGCTCTGCTCCCTCCCCCGGTGGGGGAGGGCTGGGGTGGGGTTTGCCCGTTTCCCCGCCGATGCCCTGTAGCCATGCCGTAGGTCGGCCATTCATGGCCGACAACAAAAAAACGTCGGGCACAAGTACCCGACCTACGAAACAATGTCAAAACACCCGCCGCCGTCCGCGCCCCGCCGCTCACCCGCCGCTCCGCCCCCTCCCCCGGTGGGGGAGGGCTGGAGTTTGCCCGTTTCCCCGCTGATGCCCTGTAGCCATGCCGCCGGTCGGCCATTCATGGCCGACAACAAAAACTACGAAACGATGCCAAAATACTGCCCGCAACCCGCCAACCCTCATCCCAAAACCATGCTCCTCAACCTCCCCGCGACCCTGCCCATCGCCCGCTACCGCTACACCTTCACCATCACCCGCACCCTGCAATCGCCCGCCTACATCGGCTCGGCGCTGCGCGGTGCCTTTGGTCATGCCCTGCGCCGTGCCAGCGTGCCGCGCGGCCACCGTCCCGAACCCGAACTGCTGCAACATACCCCCTACACCCACATCTTTGAACCTGCGCCGCGCCCGGACATCGGCCTCGCCAACCCGGCGACCATCCCGCCGCCGTACAGCATCGAACCCGCCCGCCTCGACGACCGCCACGACTACCCGCCCGGCAGCCAGTACCAGTTCAGCCTCGTCCTCATCGGCCGCGCCCGCCATTACCTGCCACTCATCAGCTACGCCTGGCAACAGGCCTTCCGCACCGCCGAAGGCATCGCCCGTGGTCAGGGCGAACTCGCCGCCATCGCCATCGAACGCGAAGACGGCTGGCAAGAGCTCTACGACGGCGAACGCATCGCCGAACACGACAACCACATCACCCTGCCTGACACCGTCCCCGACCGCCTGACGCTGCGTCTCCTCACCCCGCTGCGCCTGCAACACAACGGCGTGGCACTGGGCGTGGAGCGCATTGACGCGCAGACACTGCTGACCCAACTGCAACGCCGCCTCTCGCTCACCGCGCAAATCCACCTCGGCATCACCCCGCAGGCCGACTACCTCGCCCTCAAAAACCAGGCGGCACAAGTGGCAAGCCACAAAAACCTGCGCTGGTACGACTGGCAACGCTACTCCAACCGCCAACAGCGCCATATGCACCTGGGCGGCGTTATCGGCGACTGGGAACTGGCGGGACTTGCCCCGGAGCACGCCCGCGCCCTGCAAATCGGCCAATGGCTGCATCTGGGCAAAAACACCACCTTCGGCCTTGGCCGCTACACCCTCACCGAACACCCATGAGCAACTGGTTCATCAGCCGCCATCCCGGCGCCATCGCCTGGATAAAAGAACAACCGCAGTGGCACATCGACCACTACCGCGACCACCTTGACCCGGACGAAATCGCCCCCGGCGACACCGTCATCGGCACCCTGCCGCCGCACCTCGCCGCCGCCGTCTGCGCCAAAGGCGCGCAGTGGTACGCCTTGCAATTGCCGCAAGAAGCCGAACGACGCGGCAGCGAATACAGCGCGGCGGAAATGCGCGCGATGGGCTGCACCCTCCAGCGTTACCACATCTACAAAACCTGACAGGAAAACATCATGCACAAATACAATATCCACGTCTGCATCGTCTCCGACCAGCCCATCCCCAACTACGTCCCCGTGCTGGACAACACCTTTCGCCCGCGCGAAGTCATCCTGCTCGTCACCGGGCGGATGCGCGCAAAAGCCGACGCCCTCGCCCACACCCTGAAAACCCGCTGCGGCGTCAAAACACGACAAATCGCCATCGCCAGCGAATACGATATGCAGGAAATGGAAGACAAAGTACTGGGCGAACTCATCGCGCTGGACGAGGCCAAAGAAAACATCGCCCTGAACCTCACCGGCGGCACCAAACTGATGGCCATCGCCGCCTACCGCACCTTCCACGACGCGGGGTACCCTGCCTTCTACTTCACCGCCACCAGCAACGAAGTGCTGCTGCTCGACAACAACGAATGCCTCACCCTGCAACCGCCCAAAATCAAAATCGAAGACTACCTGCGCCTGCACGGCTACCAAATCGCCGCCAACAACCAGCTACAACACAGCGTGCCGCGCGAACGGCAAGCCATCGGCGAAGAACTCGTTCAGCGCCACCCGTATTACACCGATGCCATTACCGCCCTGAACGGCATCATCAGCAAAGGCCGCGCCCAAAATCGCAAAACCCTCACCTTTGCCAAAAGCGAGAGCTGGGGCGCACTCGATGACCTGATCGACCTCCTCGCCCGCCACGACCTGCTCAAAACCGATGGCGACAAAATCACCTTCACTGACGAAGACAGCCTGCGCTACGCCAACGGCGGCTGGCTTGAAGAATACACCTTTCACCTTGCCGCCAGCCTGCCGGACATCCAGGACATCGCGCTCAACGTCCAAATCGAAAACGCGGGCAACCCGCACCAGCCGAACGAACTGGACATCGCCATCCTCAGCCACAACATCCTCTTCGTACTCGAATGCAAAACCGCCAACCTCAAGGCGGACGAAAAAACGCAAAACGCGCTTTACAAACTTGAGACACTGAAAAAACTCGGTGGCCTGCGCACCCAAACCGCCTTTATCTCCTACCGCGAACTGCCGCGCGAAACCCGCGACCGCGCCAAAGGCGCCGGCATCGAAATCATCGAACAAAAAGACCTGCACGGCTTCAAAACCCTGCTGCACAAATGGATGGCGCGACAATAGCCGGGGGACACCGCCCGTCACTGCCGCCGGATTGCCGTCCGCACAACAAAGCGTTGCCCGCACACCCACCAGAGGCGGTTTACAATTGCTCATAACACAATGATTTTATTCGTAGGTTGGGTTAGGAGCTGTTTACAATTGAAAAATCCCCCTCCCCAGCAGGGCGCGCAGCGCCCACAGCGGGCGGGCGCCGTGCGTAGGGTGTATGGCGGCGTAGCCGACGTGCACGCGGGAATTTGACATCGGCAAACGCGTGCGTGCCTGCGGCATACACCCTACGAATTAATGGTGTAACTCACAAAATCGTCGCCACGCAACCGCATTGGATTGGGCGTGTTTACGGCTGAATGGTAAACAGCCTCTAACCCAACCTACGGGTTTACGGCTATAAGCAGCCCCGGGGGATGGCTATACGCTTCCGGCCGGATGCCATACGGGAATCTCCGGCGGCGGGCGGATGCAGCGCGATGGTGAACCGCCTGCGGTTGGCGGTAAAATCGCGGGCATCTTTTCACGGAATGCTGTCATGAATCCCCGAAACCATCGCCATTTTCTCGCCGTCTGGATAGACAAGTGTCTGTCTGCGCTGGTGATTCTTCTCACCGGCGCGCATTCGCAGCCCCTGCCGCATTTGCGCGCCCGCGCCGCCGCTGGTCGCGTTTTTTATGCCAATCACAACAGCCACGGCGATTTTATGCTCATCTGGGTATCGCTGCCGCGGCTGCTGCGGCGGCAATTGCGCCCGGTCGCTGCCGCCGATTATTGGCTGAAGTCGCCGTTGCGCCGTTTTATCGCGCTGAAGGTGTTCAATATGGTGCTGGTCGCGCGCCAGAGCGGCGAGCCGCAGGCGGCGGTGTTGCAGATGGCGGAGGCGATGGACGCGGGCGCCGATTTGTTGATTTTCCCGGAGGGGACGCGCAATGCCAATGACAATGTGCTGCTGCAGCCGTTCAAGAGCGGGCTGTATCACCTCGCCATGGCGCGGCCGGAGTGCGAGCTGGTGCCGGTGTGGATTCACAATATTCAGCGCGTCCTGCCCAAGGGCAGACTGCTGCCGGTGCCGATGTTGTGCAGTGTGCGCTTCGGCCAGCCGTTCCGCGGCGGCGATTTCCCGGAGAAGGAGGATTTTCTCGCTTTCGCCCAGGCGACGTTATTGGCGCTGCAACCGGTGTTGCGGCAAGAGGAGCGCGGTTTATGAACGAGCACGTTATCGCGTGGCTGTTTGCCACGATGTTGTTGATTTTGTTGGCGGCGAGCGGCACGACGCACTGGCTCATTGCCCGTCGTGGCGCGACGCCGACGCTTGCCAATCTGCGCGCGCGCGTTCATGCGTGGTGGTGGATGTCGGCGGTGCTGGCGGCGGCGTTTACCGTCGGTCGCGGCGGCACGGTGTTTTTGTTCTGGCTGGTGTCGTTTTTTGCCCTGCGCGAGTTTCTCTCGCTGGTGTACAGCCGCCGCAGCGATTACCGGGTGATGGTGCTGTGTTATTACTTCATTCTGCCGCTGCAATATGTGCTGGTGTATGCGGGCAATCTCGGCCTGTTCGCCACGTTTATTCCGGTTTATGCCTTTCTTTTTATGCCGATTGCCGCCTCGCTTTCCGGCGACAGCCGCTTTTTCCTCGCGCGCGCGGCGACGGCGCAATGGGCGGTGATGATTAGCGTCTATTGCATCTCGCATATTCCGGCGCTGCTCAATCTGCGCATTCCCGGCTACGACCACAATATTCTGCTGCTGCTGTTTCTCGTGGCGGTGGTGCAGGCGAGCGACGTGCTGCAATTTGTGTGGGGCAAGCTCTTTGGCCGCAAGAGGATTATGCCGACGCTGTCGCCGTCGAAAACGGTCATCGGCACCGTCGGCGGGGTGTGCAGCGCGGCATTGCTCGGCGGCGCGCTGTATGCGATTACGCCATTTTCCCCGGCGGAGGCGATTTCCATCGCGTTTATTGTCAATGTGATGGGTTTTCTCGGCGGTCTCGTCATGTCGGCTATCAAGCGCGACCGCGGCGTCAAGGACTGGGGGCATCTCATCGAAGGCCACGGCGGGATGCTTGACCGCATGGATTCGCTTTGCTTTGCCGCGCCGGTGTTTTTCCACTGCGTGCAGTATTTTTGGGCGGTGTGAGGCGGTTGGCGCAACGGTGAGATAACCGGAGGATTTTTATGAATGCAATCATAGAGCTGGATGAAAAATTGCAACAGCGCGCCCAACGGCTGGCAGATGCGCAACAGCGCCCGCTGCATGGCCTGTTGCAGGACGCCATCGCGCATTACATCGAGCAGGAGGAAAAGCGGCAGTCTTTTTATGAAGACGCGCAGCGTGCCTGGTCGGCCTGGCAACGCGACGGCTTACACCTGACCGAAGCCGAAGCGGATGACTGGCTGGCAAGGCTGGCGCGGGGCGAGGATGGCGAGATACCGCCGTGCTACAACGGATGCGGATGATTCGGCGTGACAGGGCGGTGGCGGCAAAGTCATGGATGTTATTCCTTCCCAACGCTTTCTCTCGCTTCGCAGGGATAAGGAGCTGAATGGTAAACAGCCCTGATTCTCTGAGACCTGTTCAAAATCTGGTTATCCACATAAATTTGAATTGTTACGCCGAATTTCCCCCTCCCTTGCAGGGCGCGCAGCGCCCGCAGCGGGGGAGGGACGGGGTGGGGGGAGCGATATAGATTATGAACTGAACTTACTGTTTTTCAATGGCTTTGTTGTCCTTACCCCAGCCCTCTCTCTTGCTTCGCAAGCAATGCTTGTCGCTGCGCGAGCCGTCCCAGTCCCACAGGGACAAGCATTGTTCGCGTAGCGAGAGAGGGGGCATATTAGCTGTTTTCCCGGTTTTCATTTCCCTACACAAGCATACGGAAAAATGCGATTCCCCAAAAATTTGAACAGGTTCTGAAAATTGGCGATAACGGGATGACCCCGGCAACAAAAAGCCCGCGCGGTGGCGGGCGGTGTGTGAGTTATTCGTTTTTTGGGATTCAGGGTTTGAGGCAGCCGGCGAGGTTGTCGGCGAGGTTGGTGAGGAGCTGGCGGTACATCGTCTTGCCGGGGGCGAGGTCGGCGCCGACCGGGTCCAGTACCGCGGTTTTGACGTTGCCGTCTGCCGCCAGTTTGGTGACGATTTTCGCCGGGAATTGCGGTTCGCTGAAGAGGCAGACGATTTTGTGGTCGGCAATCATCTGGTGCAGTTCGCTGATGCG
This sequence comes from Cardiobacterium sp., assembly GCF_057314735.1. NCBI lineage: Bacteria > Pseudomonadati > Pseudomonadota > Gammaproteobacteria > Cardiobacteriales > Cardiobacteriaceae > Cardiobacterium > Cardiobacterium sp. Next base: position 1,161 of record NZ_DBHKZK010000061.1, on the reverse strand, counting down.
TTTCGCGCCCGGTTCGTGTTCGGGGTCAACGCGCACGGTGCCGACGGCGTCGAGGTCGTAGTCCTGTTCAAAATACTGGTAGGCGTCGTGGAAGACCATGAACGGGCGTTTTTGTACCGGTTGCAGTTTTGTCGTGAGGCCGGTTTTCAGCGCATCGAGGTCGGCGGCGGCCTTGGCGGCGTTGTCCCGGTATTTGGCGGCGTTGGCGGGGTCAATGGCGGCCAGTTCGGTCGCGGTTTGCTCAAGCAGCAGTTTGCTGCGGGCGATGCTCAGCCAAAGGTGCGCGTCGTAGGCGCCGTGGTGGTGGCCGTGATGGTCATGGCCATGTTCGTGGCCGTGTTCATGTTCGTGGTGGTGATGGTCGCCGTGGTCGTGGTCATCATCGTCGTCGCCTTCTTCCCACATTCCGCCGTGGCGGGTCGGCAGCGGGTAGAGGTTGGGCAGCGCCGCCCATTCGATGCTGTGCTCTTTGGCGCTTTTTTTGAGCAGCGGCGGCATGAAAGTTTCAAGTTCGTGGCTGACGTAGAGGACGAGGTCGGCTTCGGCGACGTTTTTCGCATCCGCCGGTTTCATCTGGTAGCCGTGCGGCGAGCCTTGTTTGATGAGCAGTTCGGGTTCGCCGACGCCGTCCATCACCTGCGCGACCAGCGAGTGCAGCGGCTTGATGGTGGTGACGACTTTCGGCGCGGCGTAGGCGTGGCAGGCGATGCCGACGAGGGCGGCGAGGAGGATGTGTTTCATGTGTGGTCTCCGGTTTTGTTGTTTCAGGTGAAAAGCCTGCGCGGGACTCCGGGCAGGCTTTGCTTGGCGCAACAGGATACGCTTCTTGCGACGGGGTAACGGTTTTTTTGTTTCTATCATTGTTATGTATGAAGAAATCCCCCGCACATGGCGGGGATTTTTTTTAGAGCCTATTTAGAGTCTAGGAAAAGCTGTTTTCTTGTGTGAATGGGAGCCGGTAAAACCGCCGATATACTCCCTCTCTCGCTACGCGAGCAATGCTTGTCCCTGTGGGACTGGGACAGCTCGCGCAGCGACAAGCATTGCTTGCGAAGCAAGAGAGAGGGTTGGGGTGAGGGCAGCAAACGTGAAAAATGGGCTTTTGATTTATCAACAATATCGCTCACCCCCACCCCAACCCTCCCCCGGGCCCCACGCAAA